>NZ_JBMOWY010000057.1:0-16317 GCF_049310345.1 Stenotrophomonas sp. GZD-301
GTTGGTCGGCTGCACTCCGTTCCGGCATCAAAATCCCCGCGCCGCGCGCGAAGCCGACCAACGGTCGGCTCTACCCGGCGTCAGGCCACCTGCACGATGTGCAGCGCCCTCGGGTTGCGCCACTGCGCCAGCAGGGTGGCTTCGCGGGCCTTGGCCGCGTGCAGGTGCGCTTCCTTGACGTGCCCGTAGCCGCGGATGTGCTCGGGGATGCTGGCGATCTCCACCGCCAGCGCCACACGGTCGTCGCTCAGGCCGTCCAGCAGCAGTGCCACGGTCTGTTCGTAGTCGGCGATCAGCTGACGCTCGCCACGGCGTTCTGCAGTACGGCCGAACACATCGAAGGTGCCGCCGCGCAGGAACTTCAGCTTGGCCAGCAGCCCGAATGCCTTGAGCATCCACGGCCCGTATTCCTGCTTGATCAGCCGGCCCTGGTCGTCCTTCTTCGCAAACAGCGGCGGCGCCAGATGGAAGCGCACTTCAAAATCACCCTCGAACTGCTGCTGCAACCGGCGCTGGAACTCGCCGCTGGTGTACAGGCGGGCGACCTCGTACTCGTCCTTGTAGGCCATCAGCTTGAAGTAATAGCGCGCCACGGTCTCGGTCAGCGCGGTGCTGCCGGCCTTGTCCCACTCCACCGCGCGCACCTTCTCCACCAGCGCGCGGTAGCGTGCGGCGTAGGTGCTGTCCTGGTAGTCGGTGAGGAAGCGCACGCGGCGCTCGATCAGCTCATCCAGCGAGCGCGACAGACGCGCGTCGTCCAGCGGCAGGAACGCCACATCGGCGCTGCCGCCGTGGCCGGGCAGGCCGCGCAGCTCGCGCTCGTCCCCGGTATTGCGCGGCGCGGCGTTGGCGCCCCACTCGTTGCCTTCCCACTCGCCCGGCGGCAGGTCGTGCAGCGGGCCCGGCGTGCGCTCGGCATCGGTGTGGCCGTTGCGCACCAGGCCGGCGGCCTGCTGCACCGCCTGCGGGTCCACCGCCGCCAGACGGCCCCAGGCGAAGGCCTGCGTGTTCATCTCGACGGCCGCGCCGTTGAGCTCCACCGCGCGCATCAGCGCCTCGAACGAGATCGGCACCAGCCCCTGCTGCCAGGCAAAGCCAAGGATGAACAGGTTGGCGGCGATCGCGTCACCGAGCAGCGCGGTGGCCAGCTGGGTGGCATCGAGCAGCAGCGGCTCGCGCCCGCCCAGCGCCACGCGGATGCCGGCGATGATGTCGGCAGCGGGGAACTGCATGTCCGGACGGGTGGTAAAGGTGCCCGGCATCGCCTCATAGGTGTTGAGCACCACCTGCGAGCGCTCGGCACGCACCTTGGACAGTGCCCAGTAGTCGTTGACCACCACCATGTCGCAGCCCACCACCAGGTCGGCTTCACCGGCGGCGATGCGCACGGCATGGATGTCTTCGGGGGTGCGGGCAATACGGATATGGGTGGTGACCGCACCGCCCTTCTGGGCCAGGCCGGTCTGGTCGAGCACGCTGGCGCCCTTGCCTTCCAGGTGCCCGGCCATGCCCAGCAGCGCACCGATGGTGACCACGCCGGTGCCACCGACGCCGGTGATCAGGATGTTCCAGGGCTGTTCCAGCGCGGTACGGAAGGTCGGCGCGGGCAGGTTGGCGAGCAGGTCACTGCGCTCGCTGCGCGCACCCTTGCGCGGCTTGCCGCCGTGCACGGTGACGAAGCTGGGGCAGAAACCGGTGGTGCAGCTGTAGTCCTTGTTGCAGTTGGACTGGTCGATGTCGCGCTTGCGCCCGAACTCGGTTTCCTTGGGCAGCACCGACACGCAGAAGCTCTTCTTGCCGCAGTCGCCGCAGCCTTCGCACACCAGCGAATTGACCACCACCCGCTTGGGTGGGTCGACCAGCTTGCCGCGCTTGCGGCGGCGGCGCTTCTCGGTGGCGCAGGTCTGCTCGTAGATCAGGATGCTGGTGCCCTTCACCTGCCGCAGCTGCTTCTGCACCGCGTCCAGCTCGGCGCGGTCGTGGAACTCCACGCCGTCGGGGAACAGCTCGCGCTTGTTCCACTTGCCGATCTCATCGCTGACCAGCACGATCGTCTGCACGCCTTCGGCACGCATCTGGTGGGCGATCTGCGGCACGCTCAGGGTGCCGTCCACCGGCTGGCCGCCGGTCATCGCCACCGCATCGTTGTAGAGAATCTTGTAGGTGATGTTGACGCCGGCGGCGATGGCCTGGCGGATCGCCAGCGAGCCGCTGTGGAAGTAGGTGCCGTCACCGAGGTTCTGGAACACGTGTTCGGTGTCGGTGAACGCCGCCTGCCCGGCCCACGTCACGCCTTCGCCGCCCATGTGGGTGAAGGTGTCGGTGCTGCGGTCCATCCAGGTCACCATGTAATGGCACCCGATGCCGCCCAGCGCACGCGACCCTTCCGGTACACGGGTGGAGGTGTTGTGCGGGCAGCCGGAGCAGTAGTGCGGCACGCGCGGGAAGCTGGCGCGCGGCAGCGCGAGCTCGGCTTCCTTTTCATCCATCCAGCGCAGCCGCTGCTCGATCGATTCGTTGGTGAAGAAACGCTGGATGCGGCGGCCGATCACCCCGGCGATGGTGGCCGGCGTGAGCTCGTTGGTGGACGGCAGGATCCACGCACCCTGCTCGTCGTACTTGCCGACGATGGACGGGCGCGGGCCCGCACTGGCCGGCCAGTTGTAGAACTGTTCCTTCATCTGGCGCTCGATGAAGGCACGCTTCTCCTCCACCACCACGATGTCTTCCAGCCCTTCGGCGAAGCGCGCGATGCCCACCGGTTCCAGCGGCCAGGTCATGCCGACCTTGTACACGCGGATGCCGATGTCGGCGCAGGCCTGTTCGTCCAGTCCCAGGTACTCCAGCGCCTGCAGCACGTCCAGGTAGCTCTTGCCGGTGGTGACGATGCCCAGCCGCGCGCGCGCCGAGTCCATCACGATGCGGTCGATGCCGTTGGCGCGTGCGAACGCCTGGGCCGCCTTCACCGCATACCGGTGCAGGCGCATTTCCTGGTCCAGCGGCGGGTCCGGCCAGCGGATGTTGAGGCCGCCGGCGGGCATGTCGAAGTCCTCCGGCAGCACGATGCGGCGCGCGAACGGATCGACCTCCACCGAGGCCGAGGATTCCACCGTCTCGGCGATGGTCTTGAAGCCGATCCAGCGCCCGGTGTAACGGCTCATCGCCCAGCCGAGCAGGCCCATGTCGAGGATGTCCTGCACGCCGGCCGGGTTCAGCACCGGCATCATCGCGCTGACGAACTCGTCCTCGCTGCCATGCGGCAGGGTCGAACTGCGGCAGGCATGGTCGTCGGCGGCCAGCGCCAGCACGCCACCCAGCGGCGAGGTGCCGGCCGCGTTGGCGTGCTTGAACACGTCGCCGCAGCGGTCCACGCCGGGGCCCTTGCCGTACCACATGCCGTACACGCCCTGGACCTTGGCCCCGGGGAACAGGTTGGTCTGCTGGGTGCCCCAGACCATCGTCGCGCCCAGGTCCTCGTTGAGGCCGGGGGTGAACTTCACCCGTGCCGCCTCCAGGTGCTGCCGCGCCCGCCACAGTTCCAGGTCGAAGCCGCCCAGCGGGCTGCCGCGGTAGCCGCTGATGAAGCCGGCGGTATCCAGCCCGGCGGCCTCGTCGCGCAGCCGCTGCATCAACGGCAGGCGTACCAGCGCCTGCACCCCGCTCAGGTAGATGCGGCCATCGGTACGGGTGTACTTGTGGTCCAGCGTGTAGCCGTCGTCCAGACCGGGCTGGTTGGCGGAGGACGGCGAGGTGAGTTCGGCGGTACTGGTCATGGCTGGCCCGGGAAAGTCGGCTGGCACGGTCGCGCAGGCGCGGCCGGAAAGGCGCGGATTGTAACAGTGGGCCTGTCCAGGCCCGGGACTCGCGCCGGAGCGCTCGCTGCGGTTAGGATCGGGATGGGAGGTTGTTGTGACAACCTGGGGGAGTTTGAATGGCAGTTGCAAGACAGATGCTGGCCGGGCTGTGCCTGGCCGTGGGGGCTTCGGTATTCAACGCAGCGGCGCAGCCGTTGCCGGCACTGCAGGAGTTTTATTTCGACAGCGACAGCGCGGCCGCACCGATGGTAGTGGTGGAAGGGCAGGGCAGCACCCTGGTCGACCAGCTGATGCGGCAGCGCGAACGCGGGCGCAAAGCCCTGGAGGCGACGGTGCAGTTGGCCAGCGTGGCGATGGGCCAGGGCCGCACCGATCTCGGTCGCACCCTGTACCAGGAGGCGCTGGGCAACGCGGCCGCCAGTTCGGTGCCGGGGCGTTCGGTCCGCTGGAACTACGGCTGGGATCTGTTCCGGCTCGGCGAGGTCGAACCGGCGCTGGCACAGTGGTCGGCGGCCCAGGCCGGGCTGCGCGGCAACCCGTCGTGGGCGCCGCCGACCTATGCGCTGGCACTGTGGACGCTGGGTCGCAAGGACGAGGCGGTGCAGTGGTACGCCGCCGCGGTGCGCACCGAACCGCAGCTGTGGAGCAGCAACGCGCGCTTCGCCGAGCTGCTGCCGGCCTGGCGCGACAACGAGCGGGCGGTGCTGGTGGAGATCCAGCAGGCGTGGGCGGCCAAACCGCCCACCTGGCCGTAGGCCACGCCTGGGGCCGGTGCGCGGGGGCGCACCGGCCCTACGACCATCGTCGAGGCTGAATACGCGGGCACATCGGCTAGGCTGCGCCGATGGCTTTCGATGCATTCGCCCTGATCCTGACCATGCTCGGCCTGGGCATGGCGTTCTCGCGCCTGCGCGCGCTGCCGGACAACACCGCCGATGTGCTCAACCGCATCGTGCTGTACGTGTGCCTGCCCGCAGCGGTGCTGATCTACGTACCGCGCCTGCGGCTCGACGCCAGCCTGGTCGGGCTGATGGCCACGCCGTGGCTGCTGATGCTGGCGACCTGGGTGCTGGTGTCGCTGGCCACACGGGTGTTCGGCTTTGCCCGCGACGTGCACGCGGTGCTGCTGATCTGCGTGGCGCTGGCCAACTCCAGTTTCATCGGCTATCCGATGGTGCGTGCCCTGCTGGGCGACGCCGCGCTGCCGTATGCGGTGGTCTACGACCAGTTCGGCACCTTCGTGCTGCTCTCCACCTTCGGCCTGTACGTGATCGCGCGCTACAGCGGCGACCGGCCGCCCACCGCGGCACAGGTGCTGCTGCGGATCGCCCGCTTCCCGCCGTTGTGGGCGCTGGTGTTCGCTCTGCTGCTGATGCCGGCGCAGCCGCCGGCGTGGATTGCCACCGGCCTCAAGCAGCTGGCCGATGCGATGCTGCCGCTGGTGATGCTGGCGGTGGGGTTCTCGATCCAGCTGCGGCTGTCGCGGGCCGAACTCGCGCCGCTGGGCATCGGCCTGCTGCTCAAGCTGGTGGTCATGCCTGCGCTGGCGCTGCCGATCGCCTGGGCGTTCGGCCTGCAGGGCGCGATGCTGCAGGTCAACGTGCTCGAATCGGCGATGCCGACCATGATCACCGCCGCCGCGCTGGCGATCGCGCACCGGCTGGCGCCCCGCCTGGCGGCGGCGATGGTCGGTTACGGCATCGTGCTGTCGCTGGCGACCCTGCCGGCGTGGGTCGGGGTGCTGCGGGCGCTGCGATAGGCGCCCCGCCGTGCTACCCGTCGGCGTTGACGGTGCGGCCCTTGGCCCACTCGCGCAGGGCGCTCACCTGCTCGGCCATCAGCACCGACAACGGCCGGCTGCCGCGGATCTCGCCCATCAGCAGGTCGGTGTCCAGGCTGCGCTCTTCGGCGTGCGCGGCGTACAGGCCGGCGACGATGGCCTGCTCGATCTCCGCACCCGAGAACCCCTCGGCGGCGGCGGCCAACGCCGGCAGGGCGAAATCGTCCGCGTTGAGCTGGCGTCGCCCCAGGTGCAGGCGCAACAGCTCCACCCGCGTGTTGGCATCGGGCAGGTCGATGAAGAAGATCTCGTCGAAGCGGCCCTTGCGCAGCAGCTCGGCCGGCAGTTCATGCACCTGGTTGGCGGTGGCCACGATGAACACCGTGGACTTGCGCTCGGCCAGCCAGGTCAGCAGATGGCCCAGCACCCGTCGCGATACGCCGCCGTCCTCGCCACCGCTGGCCAGGCCCTTCTCGATCTCGTCGATCCACAGCACGCATGGGGCCAGCTGCTCGGCCGAGGCCAGCGCGTCGCGCAGGTTCTTCTCGGTTTCGCCGTGGTACTTGTCGTACAGGCTGCCGAAGTCCAGGCGCAGCAGCGGCACGCCGAAGCCGGCCGCCGTGGCCTTGGCCAGCATCGACTTGCCGCAGCCCTGCACGCCGAGCAGCAGCATGCCCTTGGGCGGGTCCAGCCCGGCCGGGCCGGTGCCGCCGAGGAACACCGGGCGGCGCTGGTTGACCCAGCGCTTGAGCCGGTTGGCCCCGGCCACGTCGGCGAAGCGGGTGGTGTCGTATTCGTAGTGCAGGTGCCCGGCGCGGTTGAGCAGGTCGAACTTCAATCGCGCCAGCTGCGGCAGGTCGTCCTGGCTGAGCGCGCCATCGGCGAAGATCAGCTGCCGGGCGATGCGCCGGGCATCGACCATGCTCAGCCCGCGCAGGTTGTGCAGGATCTTCTTGACCGCCTCGTTGTCCACCTCGACGCGGCGTCCGCCATTCTCGCGGGCATACGCCTCGGCTTCCTCGCGCAGCATTTTCAGCAGTGCGTTGAGGTCGGGCAGGCGCGGGTTGAAACGCGTCGCCAGGGCTTCCAGCTCGGCCGGCAGCTCGACCTTGGCCCCGATCAGCACCAGCACGTGGGCCTGGCAGTTGCGCCGCTGGATCAGGTCGCGCAACGCGCGCTGGTGGCTGGCGTAGCCCAGGTAGGGATGGAAATCGAGCAGCAGGTAGATGCCGCGCTGTTCGGCCTGGCGGATCATCTGCAGCGCCGAGCTGGCATCGGGCGGCCCGACCGGATCGTCCTCGCGGTCCATGTCGATGCGGCGCAGGCCCTCGGTGATCGACCAGCGGTGCAGCGCACGCCAGACGTGCATCAGGGTCTGGCGGAACAGCTCCACCACGCGCCCTTCGTCCTGGGTCTCGATGATGATCAGCGGGGTGTTGGCGCGGATCAGCGCGCTGAGGTCCTGTAACTCGCTCATGCCGGGGTGCAGTCCATTGGATCGGCAACGATAGCAAAGCGCCGCGACCTGCACGGGGTTCAGCCGCGCGACTATCACCGTCACGGACGGCGGTGTACGCTGCGGCGACGTTTCCCGGAAGCGAGGCTTGCATGAAGACGATCCTGGTGGCCGGTTCCAAGGGCGGGGTGGGCAAGACCACCGTCGCCACCCACCTGGCGGCGCATTCGGCATTGGAAGGCACGCGGACCGTTCTGGCCGATGCCGACCCGCAGGGCTCCAGCACCCGCTGGGCGCAGCGCCGCTCGGTGCTGGAAAGCGCCGTGCTGCCGATCGACGTGTATCGCAAGAAGCAGTGGGAGCGGCTGCTCCCGGACGGCACCGAGCAGGTCATCATCGATGCCCCGGCCGGCGCCCTGGCCGATGATCTGTCGCATTTCCTGGACGTGGCCGACGCCGTGGTGGTGCCGGTCCTGCCCTCCGCGCTGGACATCGAAGCCATCGTCGGCTTCCTCAACAGCCTGTCGCGGGTGCCCCGCGTGCACAACCGGAGCCTGCCGGTGGGTCTGGTGCTCAACCGCACCAAACCGTGGACGCAGACCTCCCAGCAGGCCGTCCAGATGTTGTCCGAATGGCCCTACGAGGTGGTCGCGCAGTTGCGCGACAGCCAAAGCTATGTGGTGATGGTCGGGTTGGGGCGGAGTCTGTTCGACTACCGCTCGGCCCAGGTGCGCGAGCACCAGAGTGACTGGGAGCCGCTGTTGAAGTGGCTGAAGAACGCCTGATACGGAAGAGATCCCATGCGAGAACTGATTCTGCTGCGCCATGCCCATGCCGAAGCCGCCAGCACCGGCCAGGCCGACCTGGACCGCCCGCTGTCGCCGGTCGGGCTGGCCGAAGCCGAGGCCGCCGGCCGTTGGCTCAAGGAAAACAACCTGCTGCCGGACTGCGTGCTGTGCTCGCCGGCCCGCCGCACCCGTGAGACCCTCGAAGCGGTGCTGGGCGTGACCGGCTTCGTGGAGAAGCGGCTGGAAGATGCCGTATACGACGCCACCCCGGGCACGTTGGCCGGGTTGATCGATGACCGGCGTGAGGTCGACCGGCTGCTCGTGGTCGGGCACAACCCCGGCCTGGAACGCCTGGTGGCCCTGATGAGCGAGGGCAGCACCAGCGATTACCGGGGCATGCCGCCGGCCGGGATCGCGGTGCTTGCCTTCGACCGCGAGGCCTCCATCGAACCCGGCGTCGCGCGCCTGACCGCCTTCTGGTGGCCGTAACCGGTGGCGGTAGTGCGCACCGTACTGGGCTGGCTGGCCCTGCTGGCCGCCGGGGTTGCCTGTGCCGAGCCGCCGGCACCGGTGCCGGTGGCCCGCTCGCTGGCGCTGGACACGGCCCAGTCACGGTTCGGGTTCGAGATCCGTTCCCGGCTGGGGCAGCGCATCGAGGGTGTGTTCCCGCGCTTTGAAGGGCGCATCGAGGTGCTGTCCGACGGCCGCCACCAGGTCCACCTGCGGATGTTCACCCGCTATGTGGAGATCCCCGGCAAGCCGCGTTACACCGGCTGGATGCGCGGCGACGAGTTCTTCGATGCCGACCGCTACCCGGTGGTGGAGTTCGACTCGGTGCCGTACTGGCCCGAGGTGGTCGACAAGGGCGGGGTCATCGAGGGCCGGTTGATCCTGCGCGGGGTCAGCCACCCGGAGACCCTGCGCGTGGAAAAGGCCGAATGCCCCCGGGCCGGGTATGATTGCGACGTGGTCAGCCGCGGCAACGTCCAACGTGGCCGCTATGGCATGGACAGTTGGCAGCTAGCCCTGAGTGATCGAGTGACCTTTGTATTGCGAGCGCGTCTGAGCGAGGCGCCGAAACCGTGAATCTATTGCTGCGTCTTGGATTGCTGGCAACCCTGTTGCTGGCCGGCGGCTGTGCGTCGCTGTCCAACGCGGAGCGCGACCGCGCGGCCGGCATTGCCGTGCAGGCTCGGTCCACGGTGGTGGACTGCGACCGCCCCGACCGCTGCGCGCTGGATTCGCCGCTGCGCGCGCTGGGCGGGCGGGCCTTCACCGAGTCCCTGCCCGATGCACCGCGCCACTACGCCACCATCGTCGACGAGGGCGAGGCCTCGCTGGTGGCGCGCCTGAATCTGATCCGCAGCGCCTCGCGCAGCATCGACCTGCAGACCTACATCTTCGACAAGGACGACAGCGCCCGGCTGATCCTGGACGAACTGCTGGGCGCAGCGCGGCGCGGGGTCAAGGTGCGGGTGCTGATCGACCAGCTCTCGGCGATCTCCGACCTGGAGATCCTCGGCGCGCTTGCCGGCAGCCACCAGAATTTCGAGCTGCGCGTCTACAACCCGACCTTCGGCAAGGCGCGGCTGAACTACTTCGACTACGCCGGCAGCGTGCTGTGCTGCTTCCGGCGCTTCAACCAGCGCATGCACAACAAGCTGCTGGTGGTGGACGACGCGCTGGGCATGGTCGGCGGGCGCAACTACCAGGACGACTATTACGACTGGGACGCCGAGTACAACTTCCGCGACCGCGACGTGGTGGTCGCCGGCCCCGAGGTGCGCGAGATGGCGGCCAACTTCGACGCGTTCTGGCGCGCGCCGCGCAGCGTGCCGGCCGAGCGCCTGAACGATGTCGGCCGCACCCTGCTGCGGCAGGGCGTGCCGGCGATGCCGCCGACCGATTTCCGGCGCCCGGAGCGGGTTGCGCGGGTGAGTGCCGAAGCCGACGACCCGGCTTTCATCGCGCGCACGTTCGTCGACACCGCGCTGCCGGTGGCGTCGGTCCAGTACGTGGCCGACCTGCCGCGCAAGCACCGCCGCGAACGCGCCAGCCAACCGGCCAACGGGCAGCATGTCACCGAGCCGCAGCTGGATGCGCTGATTGCCGGCGCCCAGTCCGAAGTGCTGCTGCAGACGCCGTACCTGGTGCTGTCCAAGCCGGCCCGCAACCTGTTCCGCGAGCTGCGCAAGCGGCCGCAGGCGCCGCGCATCGTGGTGTCCACCAACAGCCTGGCCGCCACCGACAACCCGATCGTGTACGCGCTGTCCTACAAGTACAAACGCCGCAACCTGCGCGAGCTGGGCTTCAACATCTACGAATTCAAACCGTTCCCGCTGGATGCGCCGGTGGACTACCGCAACCTGTTGCCGGCGCCGCTGGGCGAAGCCACGCCCGGTGAAGGCCGGCGCAGCAGTCTGATCGGCGGCAGCGCGGCCGGCAGCAACGCACGCGGTGGCAGCAGCGGCAGCAGCAATAGCAATAGCAGCAGTGAACGCAGCATCACCGCGCGACGGACCGGCACCCGCGACAGCAGCCCGAGCGGCCGCCGCCGCGGCACCGATGGCAGCGAGGTCGAGCGCCGCGTGCTGCGCGCCGAAACGCGCCCTTCGTTCCTGGGTACCAAGGCGGTCAACAAGCCGCTGCCGGTCACCCGCACCGGCGCGCGCATGGGGCTGCATGCCAAGTCGATGGTGGTGGACCGCCGCATCGGCGTGATCGGCACGCACAACTTCGACCCGCGCAGCGAGAACTACAACACCGAAGGCGCGGTGATCATCGACGACCCGGTGTTCGCCGAACAGCTGGCCCAGAGCATCCTGCGCGACATCGACCCCAAGAACTCCTGGACGGTGGCACCGCGCGCCAAGCCGCCGGTGCTGTCCGGCCTGAACTACAGCGTCGGCAAGGCCTCCGAGGCACTGCCCGTGCTGGATTTCTGGCCGTGGCGCTACGCCACCGACTACGAGTTCCAGCCCGGCCCGGACTGCCCGCAGCCGCTGCCCCGCCAGGATGCCAACTTCCACGCGTGCTACACCGCCGTGGGCGACTTCCCCGAGGTCAACGTCGGCCCGAAGTGGCTGCTGGTGCGCATGCTCACCGCGTTCGGCGCGGGGCTGGTACCGATTCTTTGAACGCTTACGTCTGACGGAGACACGGCATGACCCAGGTATTCCGCGAAGCGGTGTCCATTGAGGCACTCAACGCACTGAGCCGCAACACCCTCATCGAGCATCTGGGCATCGTGTTCACCGCCGCCGGCGACGACTGGGTCAGCGCCACCATGCCGGTGGACGAACGCACCCGCCAGCCGTACGGCATCCTGCATGGCGGCGCCTCGGTGGTGCTGGCCGAAACCCTCGGCAGCAGCGCCGGCAATCTGTGCGTGGACACCACCCAGCAGGTCTGCGTCGGCCTGGAGATCAATGCCAACCACATCCGTGCAATGCGCGGCGGCCTCGTCACCGGCACCGCGCGTGCGGTGCATGTCGGGCGCAGCACGCACGTATGGGACATCCGCATCGAAGACGACGCGGGTCGCCTGGTGTGCACCTCGCGGCTGACCCTGGCCGTGGTGCCGGCGGTGCGCCCGGGCTGATCGCACGCACCGTGCGGATGCTGTGTTGCGCCGGCCGGCTCAGTGCGCCGGCGCACTGATGGCGCGGGCGTTGTGCCGTGGATGGGCGATGGCTTGACCGCGCCCGGCGGCTGGCCCCGGCTTGCCATCGATTTGACCGCTGCACGCTGGCAGAGCCTGCGGCGCTCGGGTATCGTTCGCGGATGACTTCCCCCACCCCGGCCCCACGTGGCGGCGTGGCGCGTGTGTGCCGCTACCTGTACCGCGTACCGCTGCTGCTGGTCCACCTGTTGCTGTTCCTGCCGCTGACCCTGATCGGCATGCTGCCGCCGTGGGGGCGCGTGCGCGTGGGCGGCCGTCCGCTGGAACATGCGGTGGTCAATGCCTGGTCCGGCGGCCTGATGTGGATCTTCGGCTTCCGCACGCGCCGCATCGGGGAACCGTTGCCGGGCGCGGTGCTGTTCGTGGCCAACCACGTCAGCTGGGTCGATATTTCCATGCTGCACAGCCAGCGCATGATGGGCTTTGTGGCCAAGCGCGAAATCGCCGGGTGGCCGGTGGTCGGCTGGCTCGCCGCACGCGGCCAGACCATCTTCCACCAGCGCGGCAGCACCGAGTCGCTGGGCGGGGTGATGCAGGCGATGGCGGTCCGGCTGCGCGAGGGCCACGCCGTCGGTGTGTTCCCCGAAGGCCGCACCCGCGGCGGCCATGATGTCGGGCCGTTCCATGCGCGCATCTTCCAGGCTGCAGTCGAAACCCAGGTGCCGGTGCAGCCGGTGGCGCTGCGCTACGGCCGCCACGGCGATGCGCAGACGATTGTCGCCTTCGGCCCGGGCGAGAGTTTCTTCGCCAACTTTCTGCGCCTGCTGGGCGAACCCGCACGCCGGGCCGAGGTGCATTTCCTCGCGCCCATCGACACCCATGATCTGGACGGCCGTCGCCGCATCGCCGAAACCTCGCGTGCGCGCATCCTGGCGGCCATGACTGCCGAGTAGGGCGATGGCGCTTCTTCACGCGCCAGCGTCGGATGCCGGAGCAGGCTCGCGCCCATGTTGACCGCTGCCGACTACCGTCCGCCGCGTTGGCTGCGCAATCCGCACCTGCAGTCGATGCTCAGTTCCAGCCGCATGCGCATGCAACGCGGCCTGATGCTGCTGGCCGCGACCGGGGCGGTGACCGAAGAACTGATCCTGGATGGCGGCGAAGGCGTGCGCCTGCAGGGCTGGCACAGCCGCATCGACGACCGCGAGCCGGTCGGCATGGCGCTGCTGCTGCACGGGTGGGAAGGCAGTGCCGAGTCGAGCTACATGCGCATGACCGCCGCGCGCATGCTCGAGGAAGGGTACGACGTGGTGCGGCTGAACTTCCGCGACCACGGCAATACCCATCACCTCAATCCCGGCATCTTCCACTCCAACCGCATCGATGAAGTGGTGCAGGCCGCCGGCGACATCGCACGGCGCTGGCCTTCCCTGCCGCTGGTGGCGGCAGGCTACTCGCTGGGCGGCAACTTCGTGCTGCGCCTGGCGCTGCGTGCGCCCTCGGCGGGCGTGCCGCTGCGGCGCGTGGCCTCGGTCTGCCCGGTGCTGGACCCGGCGATCACGATGGAAAGCATCGAGAACGGCCCGGCGATGTACGACTGGTATTTCCGGCGCAAATGGGCCGGTTCGCTGCGCCGCAAGCGCGACCTGTTCCCCGAACTGAGCGACTGGGATGACCGCGTGCTCAAGCTGGACATCCGCGCACTGACCGCGTGGCTGGTCGAGCACCACACCGATTTCGGCTCGCTGCAGGCGTACTTCGACGGCTACTCCATTGCCGGCGACCGCCTGGCCGGGCTGGAAGTGCCGGCCGACATCCTGATGGCGCAGGACGACCCGGTGATCCCGTTCGCCACCTTCAACGGCTGGCGCCTGCCGGCCCACGCCCACCTGGAAATCGCCCCGTGGGGCGGCCATTGCGGCTTCCTGGAGAACTGGCGCGGCGATGGCTTCTCCGAGCGCTGGGTCGCCCAGCGCCTGCGTCTGGAAGCGCTGCCGCGCTGAGCCCGGAACCGGCCGATCGCCCGGAATGTCGGCAGCGACCCCGGTGCGACCCTACAATCGGGGTTTGACCCCAAGCTGGACCGTCATGCAAGACAAGATCATTCAAGCCCTGCGCCGCAACGCGGTGGACGAT
The DNA here is from genome assembly GCF_049310345.1 of Stenotrophomonas sp. GZD-301. NCBI lineage: Bacteria > Pseudomonadati > Pseudomonadota > Gammaproteobacteria > Lysobacterales > Lysobacteraceae > Stenotrophomonas > Stenotrophomonas sp. GZD-301. The sequence goes on from NZ_JBMOWY010000057.1 coordinate 13,598, forward strand.
GCCGTGCAGCTGGCCCGCGAGTGGACCGCGGCCGAACCGACGCAGCCGCAGGCCCATCGCCTGCTGGCCCTGGCCCTGCAGCAGCAGGATCAGCTCGAACCGGCCCTGGAAAGCCTGCAGCAGGCGCTGGCGCTGGCCCCGGACGATGCCGACCTGCACCTGATGCAGGCCGGCCTGTTGATGGCCCTGCGTCAGTTCGAGGCGGCCGGCTCGGCGCTGGACCGCACCGCCGCGCTCAACCCCAACGAACTGTCGGCCTACCTGATGCAGGCCCACCTGGCGCTGGGCCGCAACGATGTGGACGAAGCCGAGCGCCTGGCGCGCCTGGCCGGTCGCATCGAGGAAGACCACCCCGAACTGGCCGCCATCAACGGCATGGTGGCGCTGCGCCGTGGCGAGGGCGACCGGGCACTGGCCCTGCTGTCGTCCGCCAGCGAAGCCATGCCGGGCGACTCGCGCGTGTTGTATGCGCTGGGCTTTGCCTACCTCGGCAAGGACATGCTGGCCTTCGCCGAACAGGCGTTCCGCCGCGTACTCGAACTCAACCCCACGCTGACCACGCTGCAGGGCCTGGTCGTGCAGCTGGCCCTGCGCCAGGGCCACGTGGACAGCGCCGCGGCGATGATGGGCCCGATGCTGGCCGCCCCGGGCGGCGACAGCGTGGCCATGCGCCGCCTGGCCGGCGAGCTGGCGCTGCAGTCCGGGCAACCGCTGCAGGCGCTGGAGCACCTGCTGCCCGCACTGGAGCAGGCCCCCTCGGACCGCCAGGTGCTGCAGCTGCTGCTGATGTGCTGGCAGCGCCTGGGCCGCGAACAGCAGGCCCGCGAGCACCTGGACACCGTGCTGGAATCGCACCCGGAGGTGCACGACCTGTGGCTGGCACGCCTGTCGGTGGAGACGGTGGGCAGCGATGAGGCCGTGGCGGTCACCGAACGCTGGCTGCAGGCGATGCCGGTGCATCTGCCGGCGCTGGAAACGCGCATGCGCCTGCACGACATGGCCAAGGACGGGGACGGTGCCGAGGCGGTTGCCCGCCGCATCGTCGCGATCGAACCCGGCCGTGCCAGCGGCGAGACCCGCATCGTCGAAGCGCTGCTGAAGCGCGATCCGGCCGCCGCCGTGGTGCATGTCCAGCAGTTCATCGAACAGGCCCCGGCCGAGGCCCGCGACGGCCTGCGGTCGTGGCTGGGGGCGGTGCAGGACCGTGCCGGCCAGCACCGCGACGCGCTCGACACCTGGCTGGGCGTGCACGCGGCGCAGTCGCCGCAGCGCCTGCCGCTGCCGCCGCAGGCCAAGGCGCCGCTGAGCTGGCCGGAGCTGGCGCCGGTTGCCGACGATGTCAGCGCCCGCCCGATGTTCGTGTGGGGCGCCCCGGGCTCGGGCGTGGAGCGGGTGGTTGCCGGCATCGCCGCGGCCAGCCCGGTGCTGCGCGGCGACCGGTTCGGCCCGACCCCGCCCGATGATGCCTTCCAGAGCTACCACACGCTGCAGGACCTCTCGACCGGCAAGCTGAGCCCGGAGCGCCTGGTGGAGCAGTGGCGCGAAACCCTGGCCACGCGCGGCCTGGCCGATGGCACCGTGATCGACTGGCTGCTGTGGTGGGACAACGCCCTGCTGTGGGCACTGCGCCCGCAGCTGCCGGAGGGTCGCCTGCTGGTGGCGCTGCGCGATCCGCGCGACATGCTGCTGGACTGGATGGCCTTCGGCGCCCCGGCACCGTTCGCGGTGCAGTCGCTCAACGAGGCGGCCGAATGGCTGGCCCGCGCACTGGCCCAGGTGGCCACGCTGCATGAGCAGAGCCTGTACCCGCATGTGCTGCTGCGCATCGACGACATCGGCAACGATGCCGGCGCGATGGCGCACCGCCTGGAAACCCTGTTCGGCGTGCGCTTCCCGCCGGCCGATACGCTCGGCCCGGCACGCCTGCCGGCCGGCCACTGGCGCCACTACCGCGACATCATGGCCAGCGCGTTCGCCCTGCTCACCCCGGTGGCGGTGCGTCTGGGTTACCCGGAAGAGTGAGGACGGACACATGCATCTGACCAGCAACAGCCTGATCAACGGCCAGCCGATCGCCGCGACCTTCGCGGCGGGTGACGCCGACGGTTTCGCCGGCAACCGCAACCCGCACCTGGCCTGGGACGACGTCCCGGCCGGCACGCGCGCGTTCGCACTGCTGTGCATCGACCCGGACGTGCCGACCGTGCCGGAAACGGTCGGCCGCACCGACTGCACCGTGCCGCGCGACCAGCCGCGCGGCGACTTCACCCACTGGGCGATGGCCGACATCCCCGCCGACGTGCGTGAGCTTGCCGAGGGCAGCTGCAGCGACGGGTTCACCGTGAAGGGCAAGGTCGCCCCGGCCGGTCCGCACGGCGCACGCCAGGGCCTGAACGACTTCACCGGCTGGTTTGCCGGCAACCCGGACATGGCCGGGCAGTACCTGGGCTACGACGGCCCGTACCCGCCGTTCAACGACGAGCGCGTGCACCGGTATTTCTTCCGCGTGTTCGCGCTGGACGTGGCCCAGCTCACGCTGCCCACCCCGTTCACCGCCGCCGATGTGCACCGTGCGATGCAGGGTCACATCCTGGCCGAAGCGGCGCTGCACGGGACCTACACGCTCAATCCCGCCCTGGCCTGACGGCCGGGGCGGTGGGGGGGGGGGGGGGGGGGTGCAACCAGCATCCCCCCCTTTCCCCTCCTCCCTTTTGCCCAAA
>NZ_JBMOWY010000058.1:0-59881 GCF_049310345.1 Stenotrophomonas sp. GZD-301
CCTCACCCCTTCCTTGGCTGGACGGCGGGGGGGGGGGGTGCCGTCCGTGGGCAGCCACCTGCCTCTACTGCCTTACTTCTTCTCGTTGGCCGACTCGACCACCATGTCCAGCACGTACGCGACAGAGGAACCGTCGGCCGGCGGGTTGGCGATCTTGTAGCGCTTCACGCGCACCACGTTGCGCACGCCATCTTCGTGGGTGTAGCCCTCGATGGTGCCGTAGAAGTTCTCGAACTCACCCGGCGTGCCCTGCTTGAGGCCCTTGTCGTCGAAGGCCACTTCGCGGGTCTGCAGGCACTGCATGTTCGGAATCAGCGGGTGCGAGCACGGCTTGGTCTGCGCAGCCACTTCCAGGAACACCGTTTCGCCCGGGCCGCCGTAGCGGGTTTCGGCGGTCGGCTCGGGGGTGAACACCAGCACGTCGCCGCTGGCGGTGCGCAGGGTCAGCTGGCCTTCGCCGGCCAGTTCGGTCTTCAGCGCGCCTTCCAGGCGGCTGCCGATGGCCTGGTCGAGTGCCATCAGCGCCTTGTCGGTGCAGGCCATCATGGTCGAGGCCATCGGCGACACCGTCAGCGTGCCGTCGGCCAGGGTGTAGCTGCCGCCCATGCGGTTGCAGGTGTTGCTCACCGCGATGCGGCCATCCTGGAAGTCCAGCGTGACCGGCTTGTCTTCGCGTGCGAACAGCGCATCCACGCGCTTGCCGCTGGCATCGGTGGCGCTGTCCAGGCGCCAGTGGTTGCCCTGCAGGCGCTGCGCGTCGAGTGCCGCGACGGCCTTCTGATCGGCGGCGGCGGTCGGGGCCGGGGCCAGGTCATCGCCGCCGGTACCGGCGGGGGCGGTGGCGGACGGGTTGCTGCAGGCGGCCAGCAGGGCCAGCGGCAGGATCAGCATCAGGTTGCGGTTGCGGTTCATGCACATCTCCTTGGGAACCAGGGGAAAAACGCCGAGGCGTGAAAAACGGGGTTGTCGCGCGGCGTGCGTGTTCAGTTGCCAGCAGGCAACCACAGCAGCAGCGCAGCGCCCAGCACGATCCGGTACAGCGCGAACGCGGTGAAACGGTGGCCCTTGATGTAGCCAAGCAGCCACTTCACTACGATGAAGCCGGTGATGACCGCGGCAACGAAGGCCACACCCACGTCGGTCCAGTTCTCGGTGGCCAGCTTGCCGTCCTTGGCCAGTTCCAGGAACGCATACGCGCTGGCGGCGAACATGGTGGGGATGCCGACCAGGAACACGAACTCGGTGGCCGCCGCGCGGCGGCTGAGCCCGAACAGCATGGCGATGAAGATCGCCGCGGCCGACCGCGAGGTGCCGGGGAACACGCCGGCCACCACCTGGGCCAGGCCCACCAGGATGGCCACTGTCCAGCTGACCGTAGCGCGGTCGGGCAGGCGCGCGGCACGCGCTTCCACCAGGAGCATCCAGATGCCGCCGATGATCAGCGCCCAGGCCACCGGCGTGACCGTCTCGGGCAGCTCCCAGCCGGCCAGGCGGACCGGCAGGCCGACCACGGCGGTGACCAGAAATGCGGTGCCGAGCTTGAGCACGTAATCGCGGTTGTCGCGTTCGTGCAGGCCAGTGGCCAGCGACCACAGGCGCTGGCGGAACACCAGGGTGATCGCCAGGATCGCACCGGCCTGGATCACGATGTTGAAGAAGTCCGAGCGTGCCCCGAGCCAGTGCTGGGCGATCAGCAGGTGGCCGGTGCTGGAGATCGGCAGGAATTCGGTAAGGCCTTCGAGAATGCCCAACAGGAGGGCGGAGAGCAGGTCGGACATCGGCGGGCTGGGGCTCGGAATGGGTGAAATCGCGGTAGAGCATAGAACATCAAACCGCGCACCAAATGTGTGCGTGGTGCGGCCATTGCACCGTTATGGTGCGCACGGTTCAGCCACCAGCAGGGCGCACGCTCAACGAAATCAGCGACTTACGCCAAGAAAAAAGTTGGCACGCCGATTGCTCTATCCACGTACGCAATCATCCATCCGAGGTTTCACCGATGTCCGTGGAAAATGTTGAGAAGCTGATCAAGGACAACCAGATCGAGTTCGTCGACCTGCGTTTCGTCGATATGCGCGGTATCGAGCAGCACGTCACCTTCCCGGTCGGCATCGTGGAGCCGGCCCTGTTTGAAGAAGGCAAGATGTTCGACGGCAGCTCGATCGCCGGCTGGAAGGGCATCAACGAGTCGGACATGGTCCTGCTGCCGGATCCGGCCAGCGCCTACGTCGACCCGTTCTACGCCGACCCGACCCTGGTCATCAGCTGCGACATTCTCGACCCGGCCACCATGCAGCCGTACGGCCGCTGCCCGCGCGGCATCGCCAAGCGCGCCGAGGCCTACCTGAAGTCCTCCGGCATTGCCGAGCAGGCCTTCTTCGGCCCGGAGCCGGAGTTCTTCATCTTCGACTCGGTGCGCTTCGCCAACGACATGGGCCACACCTTCTTCAAGATCGATTCCGAAGAAGCGGCCTGGAGCACCGGCGACAAGTACGACGGCGCCAACAGCGGCTACCGTCCGGCAGTGAAGGGCGGCTACTTCCCGGTTCCGCCGACCGACTCGCTGCACGACCTGCGCGCTGAAATGTGCAAGACGCTGGAACAGGTCGGCATCGAAGTGGAAGTGCAGCACCACGAAGTGGCCACCGCCGGCCAGTGCGAAATCGGCACCAAGTTCAGCACCCTGGTGCAGAAGGCCGATGAGCTGCTGCGCATGAAGCACGTGATCAAGAACGTCGCCCACCGCAACGGCAAGACCGCCACCTTCATGCCCAAGCCGATCGTCGGCGACAACGGCAGCGGCATGCACGTGCACCAGTCGCTGTCCAAGGGCGGCGTCAACCTGTTCTCCGGCGACGGCTACGGCGGCCTGTCGCAGATGGCGCTGTGGTACATCGGCGGCATCTTCAAGCACGCCAAGGCGATCAACGCCTTCGCCAACTCCGGCACCAACAGCTACAAGCGCCTGGTCCCGGGCTTCGAAGCGCCGGTGATGCTGGCCTATTCGGCCCGCAACCGTTCGGCCTCGTGCCGCATTCCGTGGGTGTCCAACCCGAAGGCGCGCCGCATTGAAATGCGCTTCCCCGATCCGATCCAGTCCGGCTACCTGACCTTCACCGTGCTGATGATGGCCGGCCTGGACGGCATCCGGAACCAGATCGACCCGGGCGCACCGAGCGACAAGGACCTGTACGACCTGCCGCCGGAAGAAGAGAAGCTGATCCCGCAGGTCTGCTCCTCGCTGGACCAGGCCCTGGAAGCGCTGGACAAGGACCGTGAGTTCCTCAAGGCCGGCGGCGTGATGAGCGACGACTTCATCGATGGCTACATCGCGCTGAAGATGCAGGAAGTGACCCGCTTCCGTGCGGCGACCCATCCGCTCGAGTACCAGATGTACTACGCCAACTGAGCACCTGGCGACGATGACGAAGGACTTCCCTCCCACCTTCGTCGTCGTCGCCGCTTTGCAGAACTGCGGCGTGGCTGGGGAGTCACACCGCACGCAACACGTTTCACCAGGGGCAAGAGAGACCGGACGCGCATGGGCCCTTCCTCCCTCCCGCGTCACCGCTGGCGCCGCCCTTCGTGGGTGTCGGCACTGGCGTGGCCCATGCAACGTTCGGCGCAACGACCGGCGGCCATGTGCAAGTGGCCGCCGGTCGACCTGACATCGGCCTGCACGCGCGGGCCGGTTCCATCCACCATCGGGATATGCGCATGAAACTGATCTCCGCCATCATCCGGCCGTTCAAGCTCGACGAGGTCCGCGAGGCCCTCTCCGATGCAGGCGTGTCGGGCATCACCGTGACCGAGGTCAAGGGTTTCGGTCGCCAGAAGGGCCACACCGAGTTGTATCGCGGCGCGGAGTACGTCGTGGATTTCCTGCCGAAGATCAAGATCGAAACCGTGGTCACCGACGACCGGCTGGACGCGGTGGTCGAAGCGATCCAGAACGCGGCCGGCACCGGCAAGATCGGCGACGGCAAGATCTTCGTCACCGCGGTCGAGCAGGTCGTCCGCATCCGCACCGGCGAAATCGGCGCCGACGCGCTCTAACCCCCTTCGGAGCCCACAATGAAGACTTCTCTGTTCACCGGGTGGCAAGCCCGGTTCCATGCCGTGTGCCTGATGATGCTGGTCAGCGCGCTGGCGGTTGGTGCGTTCTCCGGCAACGCGCATGCACAGGCACAGGTCACCCCGGCGCCGTCGGAAACCGTCGCCGTTGAGCCGCTCACGACCGCGCAGGCTGCGCCGGTCGCCGAGGTGGCCGCTGCGGCCGCGCCGGCCTTCGATCACGGCGACGTGGCCTGGATGCTCACCTCCACGCTGCTGGTGCTGCTGATGGTGGTGCCCGGCCTGGCCCTGTTCTACGGCGGCCTGGTGCGGTCCAAGAACGTCCTGTCGATCCTCAGCCAGATCCTGGTGGTGTTCTCGCTGGTGCTGATGCTGTGGGTGGCCTATGGCTACAGCGCGGTGTTCAGCCAGGGCAATGCCTTCTTCGGCTCGTTCACCGAGTTCGCCTTCCTCAAGGGCTTCGCACCGGATTCGGTGGGCAACACGCCGATCAAGGGCTTGCCGGACTATCTGTTCGTCGCCTTCCAGTCCACGTTTGCCGGCATCACCACCGCCCTGATCGTCGGTGCCTTCGCCGAACGCATCAAGTTCAAGGCGGTGCTGCTGTTCTCGGCGCTGTGGTTCACCCTGAGCTACATCCCGATGGCGCACATCGTGTGGGGCGGCGGCTATCTGGGTGAGATGGGCGCGATCGACTTCGCCGGCGGCACCGTGGTGCACATCAATGCCGGCGTGGCGGGCCTGGTCGGCGCGTACTTCGTCGGCAAGCGCATCGGCTACGGCCAGACCGCGTTGAAGCCGCACAACGTGCCGTTCACCTACATCGGCGCGATGCTGCTGTGGGTGGGCTGGTTCGGCTTCAACGCCGGCTCGGCCGCCGCCGCCGATACCGTCGCCTCGCTCGCCTTCATCAACACCATCCTCGCCACGGCCGCCGCAGTGCTCGGCTGGACGCTGGTGGAAGCGGTGAGCAAGGGCAAGCCCTCGGCACTGGGCGCGGCCTCCGGCGCGGTGGCCGGCCTGGTCGGCATCACCCCGGCCTGCGGCACCGTCGGCCCGCTCGGCGCGATCGTGATCGGCCTGGTCGCCGGCGTGGTCTGCGTGTGGGGCGTCACCGGTCTCAAGCGCCTGCTGCGCGTGGACGACACCGCCGACGTGTTCGGCGTGCACGGCATCGGCGGCATCGTCGGCGCCATCCTCACCGGCGTGTTCAGCGCGCAGTCCCTGGGCGGCACCAAGGCCGACCTCGACATCGGCCACCAGGTCTGGGTGCAGGTGGTCAGCGTCGGCTTCACCATCGTCTGGTGCGCGGTGGTGACCGTGGCGATCCTGCTGGTGGTGCGCCTGGTGTTCGGCCTGCGCGTGACCGAGGAGGCAGAACGCACCGGCCTGGACGTCACCTCGCACGGCGAATCCGCATACGAGGCCTGACGTAGTGCCGGGCTCTGCCCGGCAAACGAACCACCCCGTAGTGCCGGGCTCTGCCCGGCAACAACAAACCACCCCGTAGTGCCGGGCTCTGCCCGGCACCGGAAGAAACAAGAAACGAGAGAGAGACGTTGTCTTGGCCGGTGTCCCGAAAGGAACACCGGCCATTTTTCTGCATTCGCGCCCCACGTCCCGATCGGCCACAATCCCCCCATGCACCGAATCCGCCTTCCGCTCGTGCTGCTCGCCGCCCTCCTGCTCGCCGCCTGCGCCAGCACCGACCTGCGCAGCCCGCTCGCCACCTGGGTGCCATCGCCGAACCACAACGCACGCGGCCCGGTCATCATCGTTCTGCACCACACCGACCAGGACAATGTGCAGCAGAGCCTGCACACCCTGCGTACTGCCAACAGCGGCGGCAGGGTCAGTTCGCACTACCTGGTGGGCGCCGACGGCCACATCTACCAGCTCGTCGCCGACAACCGCCGCGCCTGGCATGCCGGCGGTGGACGCTGGGGCGGGCTCACCGACCTCAACTCGACCTCGATCGGCATCGAGATCGACAACGACGGCAGCAGCCCGTTCGCGCCCGACCAGATTGCGGCCCTGATCCGCCTGCTCGACGATCTGTGCACGCGCCTGGACATCCCGCGCAGCCAGATCATCGCGCACGCCGACCTGGCCCCCGCGCGCAAGCAGGACCCGAGCCGCTTCTTCCCGTGGCAGCAGCTGGCCGAGGCCGGTTTCGGCGTGTGGCCGCGCGACGCCGATGGCCCCGCGCCGGCCGGGTTCGATCCGTGGCTGGCGCTGCAGGCCTTCGGTTACCCGCTGGACGATCGCGCCGCAGCGGCGGGGGCATTCCATCGCCGCTTCCGCGGCCGCGACGACCTGCCGCCCACGCTGGATGCCGAGGACGCCCGCATCCTGCATTCGCTGCTGCAGCAGGCGCGGTAGAGCCGGCGCCCGGTCGGCCCTACACTTCACTCTCTGCAGTCGCCACACGAACACCGCCCATGAAGGCCCAGCGCCGCACCGCCGCACGCCTGTGTACCGCCACGATCCTGCTGGCCTCGGTTCTGCTGGGCGGCTGCGCCGTCCAGAACACCCGCCCGGACGCGGCACCCGCCCGCACCTACGCCAACGCGGACTGGAACGCGTTGCCGGCCGTTTCCGACGCCGACCTGCAGGCCGGTTTCGCGGCCTGGCGCAGTGCCTGCCCGCGGCTGAAGAGCGATGCCACCTGGGCGCCCGTCTGCGCTGCGGCGGGCAACGTGGCGGCCACGCCGGCCGCCATCCGTGCGTTCCTGCAGGGCGCCCTCGATGTCTACGCCCTGCGTGCCGCCAGCAACCGCGCCGAGGGCCTGATCACCGGCTACTACGAGCCGATCTATCCCGGCAGCCTGACCCGCACCGCGCGCGCCACGGTGCCGGTGTACGGCGTGCCCGCCGACATGGTCAGCGTGCAGCTGGACAGCGTGTATCCCGAGCTCAAGGGCAAGCGCCTGCGGGGCCGCGTCGAGGGGCGCGTGCTCAAACCCTACGACGACGCGGCGCGCATCGCCGCGCATGGCGTCAACGCGCCGATCCTGGCCTGGCTGACTGATCCGATGGACCTGCAGTTCCTGCAGATCCAGGGCTCCGGCCGGGTCCAGCTCGACGATGGGCGCCACCTGCGCCTGGCCTATGCCGACCAGAACGGCCATCCCTACCGGCCGATCGGCCGCTGGCTGGTAGAGCAGGGCGCGTTGAGCAAAGAGGCGGTCAGCATGGACGCGATCCGCGGCTGGGCCCGGGCGCATCCGGCGCGGGTGCCCGAGCTGCTGGCGAGCAACCCCAGCTACGTGTTCTTCGCCAAGGGCGCCGAGGGCGATGACGGCCCGCGCGGTTCGTTGAACGTGCCCCTCACCGCCGGCTACAGCGTCGCGGTGGACCGCAGCGTGGTGCCGCTGGGCAGCCTGGTGTGGCTGTCCACCACGCGTCCGGACGGGTCGGCGCTGGTGCGGCCGGTGGCCGCGCAGGATACCGGCGGCGCCATCACCGGCGAGGTGCGCGCCGACCTGTTCTGGGGCACCGGTGAGGCGGCCGGCACCCTGGCCGGGCACATGAAGCAGAGCGGCCGCCTGTGGCTGCTGTGGCCCAAGGGCGTGGCGCTTCCTGCGCCTGGCGGCGGCTGATCGCCGCGCCCCTGCGGCGCGGCGGGGTATGCTGGCCAGACAACGCCCACCGTCCCGGATGATCGATGGCCCTTGCCCTGATCGCACTGCTCCTGATCGAAGTCGTCCTTCAGCTTGCGTGGGTTCCCCGGTATTTCGGCTGCGGGATCGTCGCGTTCACCGCACGCGTTCCCGCGCCGGCAGCGCTGCGCTCCCGCCTTGCGCTCAACGCCCTCGAACGTGATGTCGCCAACGGAACGTGGCTGCCGCTGGTCTTCCGCGCGTTGCCCGATGGCCGCATCGCCTTCCGCGAGAGCTTCTTTGTTTCGTTTGCGCGCCGCTACTACCCGGTGATGCGTGGCCTGGTGGCGGTGGACACCCGGCGCAACGAGGTCCGCGTCGTCGGCCTGTACAACTGGAACGCGTTGTTCATCACACTGGCAATTCCGCTGGCGAGCGCCATGATTCCGCGGGCGGCGCCGATGCTGCTGGTGCTGCCGGTGTTCGTGGCGAGCTACCTGATCCAGCGGCGGCGGTTTGCCGCAGTGGCCGATGCGGTGCGCGCGCAGCTGACCGATGTGGAATCGGTGGAGGTGCTCATGGCCCGCCGCATGCCGGCCCGGAGCACGCCATGAAGGTGACCCGCATCGTGGCCAACCTGCCGGCGCCCGACCCTGCGCTGGCCGATACGTTCTATCGCGACATCCTCGGGCTGCACGTGGCGATGGACCACGGATGGATCCGCACCTACGCCGGCGACGGCGAGATGACGGTACAGCTCAGCATCGCGTCAGAGGGAGGCTCGGGCACCGCGGTGCCCGATCTCTCCATCGAAGTGGACGACCTGGACGAAGCGCTGCGCCGGGTGAACCGGGCCGGTATCCCGCTGGCGTACGGCCCGGCCAATGAAGCCTGGGGCGTGCGGCGGTTCCATGTCCGCGATCCGCTGGGGCGGCTGGTCAACATCCTTCAGCACCTGTGAGCACGCGACGCCCGCGTATTCAGCGCGACGGCGTGCGCTCATTGAGCTCGGCCAGGGCGGCCAGGGCGGCCAGCGCGCTCGCGCTGGTCGGCTCGATCGTCAATGCGGTCTGGTAACTGCGGCGCGCGTCGTTCACGCGTCCGGACGCGAGGTAGGCTTCGCCGAGGCTGTCGTGCGCATTGGCCGAGCCCGGGTACCGCGCCACGCCCCATTCGAGGACGCGTACCGCCTCCTCCTTCCGGCCGGCCCGCAGGAACCTGTAGCCCAGCGTGTTGAATGCGCCTTCGCTGTGGTCGTACTCCGCGAGGCGGGTGCCCAGTTGTTGATATGCACGGACCATCGCATCGAACCCATCGCGGTAGGCGATGGGGGTCAACAGATCATCCAGGCTGCGCGCTGCCGGTTGCATCGGCTTGCCGTTGAGCACCTCCATCAGGTCCTTGCCCATCGCCACGACCAGGGCGCCCTGCCAGTAGTTGCTGAGGATGATCACGCTGTCCTGGTGCGGCTCCGAGCGCAGGTAGTAGCTCTGGTAGCCCGGGATGCTGCCGGTATGGGAGACCACCGGCAGCGCGCTGCCATCGGCGAGCGTCCAGCGCTCCACGTTCCAGCCGAAACCGTAGGCCCCCGCCTGCACCTGCAGCATGCGCTGCCGCGACGCCGCGCTGAGCAGCTGCTCGCCGTACAGCGCCCGGTCGAACCGGTAGAGATCCTCGGCCGTGCTGTAGATGCCTGCAGCCGCGTAGGACACGGACGGGTCGATCCGCTGCGGATGCACCAGCGTTCCCTGCGGGGTCCGGGTATACCCGTCGGCCAGTCCGTCCAGCACGGCGGCGTCGGTGAACAGTCCGCTGGCGGTCATGCCGGCCGGCGCGAAGATGCGCGCCTGCAGGTTGTCCGCGAGCGACTGCCCGGTGACGTGTTCGATCAGCAGGCCGAGAAGGAAGTAGCCGTTGTTGTTGTAGCGCCACTGCCCGGCATCGTCCTGCCGGGTCGGCGGGATCCATTCGCGCGCGAAGTCCATCGGCGCGTAGCTGCGGCGGGCGGCGGTGTGCCACCACGGATCGGTGTAGCGGCCAGGCAGGTCGGCAAGGCCGGAGGTATGGCTGAGCAGCTGGGCGACGGTGACGGATGCGGCCGGCGTGTGCGCGTACAGATCCGGCAGGTAGTCGCCCAGGGTCCCGTCCAGCCGCAGCGTTCCCTGCTGCACCAGCTGCATCGTCAGCGTGGCCACCAGCGGCTTGGTCAGTGAGCCGATGCGGTAGCGCGCGTCGGTGCGGCTCGGCACGGACCATTCGACATTGGCCTTTCCATACGCGGCACGCAGCAGCACCTTGCCCTCCCGCGCGACCAGCACCGTGCCGTTGAACCCGCGCCGGTCCGCGTAGCTGTCCACCAGCTGCTGCAGCTCGGCGGTCGTGGCCACGGCGTTGGCCAGGCCGGGGGAACCGCAGAGAAGCACGACAACACCACACAGTAGGGCGAAGGGGCGCATACAGGTCCTGGCAAGGAGGGAGGAAGCGCATCCTTGAACGTGACTACAGGTGTAGTCAAGTGACCGATGGCACGTGTTGCCGCGCCGCGATGACGCCTACCGTGACGCGCCTGCGACGCCATCAACGGCGTGACCACGATCAGGCGCAACGACGCCGTTTTGCACTACATTGGTGCAATGACCGCCGCACTCGTTCCCCCCGCCCTCGACGCTCTCGGCACGCCGGTCGCCTGGGCCGACGCCGACGGCCGCGTGGCCGGCTGCAATCCCGCGTTTTCGCGCTGGCTGGGGGTCAGCGGGCGCCGCCTGGTCGGCCAGCCGCTGGCCTCGCTGGAAGTGCAGGGCGAGGCGCTGGCCCACTTCCTGGCCCGCGACGAGCGCGATGTCCTGCGCCTGCACCGGTTGGCGCTGGCCTTGCCCGGCGACGCGCCCCGTTTCGCCGAGGGCTGGCTCAGCCGCTGGGATGCGGGCGGGTGGCTGCTGGAGGCGCATCCGGTCGACGAGTTTCCCGGGCTGGACCCGACCCAGGCGCTGCCCAGCGCGCTCAGCGCCGCGCTCAAAGGCCTGGCGCACGAGCTGCGCAATCCGCTGGCCGGTCTCAAGGGCGCGGCCCAGCTGCTGGCCCGGCGCAATGCCCAGCGCGACCCCGACGAGCGCGAGCTGATCGACCTGATCAGTTCGGAGATCGAGCGCCTCAACGGCCTGCTCGAACAACTGCTGTCGCCCGCGCCGGCCGCGCCGCACGCCCCGTTGAACATCCACGCCTCGCTGGAGCGCGTGCTGCGCCTGGCCGAGAGCGAGGGCGGCTGGGCGGTGCGCGTACAGCGCGACTACGACCCGAGCATTCCCGAATTCGACGGCGACGCCGACCGCCTGACCCAGGCGGTGTGGAACCTGGTGCGCAACGCGATCCAGGCCGGCGCCGGTACGGTGACGCTGCGTACGCGTGTGGAACATGGCGTGCGCATCACCGACCACCTGCACCCGCTGGCGCTGCGGCTGGAGATCGCCGACGACGGCCGCGGCGTTCCCGAGGAACTGGCCGAGCATCTGTTTCTGCCCCTGGTCAGCGGCCGCGCCGAAGGCACCGGCCTGGGCCTGGCGCTGGCCCAGCAGGTCGCACGCGAACACCGCGGCAGCCTGACCTACCGCTCGCGCCCGGGCCACACCGTATTCACCGTGCTGCTGCCGATCGGCGGCAGCGCGCCTGACGAGGAGGCGGCCACGCATGGCTGATCCAGTACCGTCCACCGGCCAGCGTGTCTGGGTGGTCGACGATGACCGCGCGGTGCGCTTCGTGCTGTGCACCGCGCTGCGCGATGCCGGCTACCAGGTCGACGGCTTCGACGGGGCGGCCGCAGCGCTGTCGGCGCTGGAGGCGCAGGCGGTGCCGGACCTGCTGTTCACCGACGTGCGCATGCCCGGCGATGACGGCCTGGTGCTGCTCGACAAACTCAAGGCCGCGCACCCGCAGCTGCCGGTGATCGTGATGTCGGCCTACACCGATGTGGCCAGCACCGCTGGCGCGTTCCGCGGCGGCGCGCAGGAATTCCTGTCCAAGCCGTTCGACCTGGATGACGCGGTGGCGTTGGCGCAGCGCGTGCTGCCGGCACCGGATGCGGCGCTTGCCGCCCCCAGCGAACCCGCCGCGCCCTCCGCACCGGACCAGCGCCCGCAGCTGGTCGGTGACACCCCGGCGATGCGCGCGCTGTTCCGCGCGATCGGGCGGCTGGCGCAGGCGCCGTTGTCGGTATTGATCAATGGCGAAACCGGCACCGGCAAGGAGCTGGTGGCGCATGCGCTGCACCATGAATCGCCGCGCGCGGCCGGCCCGTTCGTGGCGCTCAACACCGCCGCGATCCCCGCCGAACTGCTGGAGAGCGAACTGTTCGGCCATGAGGCCGGCGCATTCACCGGCGCCCAGCGCCGCCACGTGGGACGCTTCGAACAGGCCCACGGCGGCACGCTGTTCCTGGATGAAATCGGCGACATGCCGTTGCCGCTGCAGACCCGCCTGCTGCGCGTGCTGGCCGAGGGCGAGTTCTTCCGCGTCGGCGGACGCGAACTGATCCGGGTCGATGTGCGCGTGATCGCCGCCACCCACCAGGATCTCGAATCGCTGGTCGCGCAGGGCCGCTTCCGTGCCGATCTGCTGCATCGTCTCGACGTGGTGCGGTTGCGCCTGCCGGCGCTGCGCGAACGCCGCGACGACATCGCCCAGCTCGCCGACACCTTCCTCGCCGCCGCCACGCGCAAGCTCGATACCCCGCCCAAACGCCTCACCGCCGCTGCCGTGCAGGCGCTGCGCGAACACGACTGGCCCGGCAACGTGCGCGAGCTGGAGAACGTGTGCTGGCGCATGGCGGCGCTGGCGGCGTCGGACACCATCGGCGTGGCCGATGTCGACAGCGCGCTGCATCGCGGTGGCAGTCCGCGCGCGCGCGCCTCCGGCGATCCCGGGCAATGGGAAACGCTGCTGTCGGCCTGGGCACGGCAACGCCTGGCCGAGGGCGCCGAAGGCCTGCATGCGCAGGTGCGCGAGCGGGTCGACCAGGCGTTGCTGGAGGCCGCCCTGCAGATCACCCACGGCCGCCGTGCCGAAGCCGCCGCGCGGCTGGGCATGGGCCGCAATACCCTCACCCGCAAGCTCGGCGCCGGCCGCCGCCGTGGCGCATGAACCGCGCGTCGCGGTCGCGTGTGCGGCGCGTGTCCCCTCTTTCATGGCCCGTGGACGACGCCACGGCTAGCTTGGCACCAAGGAGTTTTCCCATGCGCAGTTCCCGTCTCGTCCTGCTCGCGTCCACCACGCTGGTTCTGGCCGCGTGCGGCACCACCCCGCCGCCGCGCCCGAGCGCCCCGCCGGTACCGCTGGTCAGCACCGCCCAGCTGGCCGAAGCCAATCTGGCGCCGGCCTCGGCCAGCCTGGTCAGTGGCCGCCTGGCGCTGGTGCCCGACGCGCGCGGCGTGCACATCACCGGGGTGATCGGTGGCCTGCAGCCGCTGCAGACCGCCGCCTTCCATGTGCACGAGCGCGGCGATTGCAGCGCGGTGGATGCCAGCAGCGCCGGCCCGCACTTCAATCCCACCGGGCAGGCGCATGGCCGCAACAGCGCTGGCGCGCATCATGCCGGCGACATGGACAACCTGCGTGCCGATGCGCAGGGCCGGGTCAATGTGGATGTGCGGCTGCCAGCGGTTACGCTGGGCGGCGGCGCAGCCACCGATATCGCCGGACGTGCACTGGTCGTGCATGCCAATGCCGACGATTACCGCAGCCAGCCCGCCGGCAACGCCGGCGCCCGAATCGCCTGCGGCGTCATCCGCGTCACGCGCTGAGCGCACGACCGGCCGACGTCCGCACTTCCACCGCTACCTGCAAGGAGATCCACATGCGTCTGATCCATACCGCGTTGTTCGCCGCCATCGCCACGCTCGGCCTGAGCGCCTGCAACAAGCCGGCCGATACCACCCCCGAAGCCACCCCGGCTGCCGAAGCCACCGCCGCGCAGCCGACCGCCGAAGCCACCCCGGACGCACCGCCGGCGATGATGAGCAGCGATGCCCATGCCAACCACAGCGCCGTCGCCGATCTGGCGCCGACCCAGGGCAATGCCGTCAAGGGCAACGTCACCTTCAGCGTCATCGACGGCAAGGTCCACGTGAAGGGCGACGTCAGCGGCCTCAAGCCCAACAGCGAACACGGCTTCCATATCCATGAGACGGGCGACTGCAGCGCGCCGGACGGCGCCAGCGCCGGCGGCCACTTCAACCCGGGCAAGGAAGATCACGGCAGCGTGGCCGCCACCCCGCACCACGGTGGCGACATGCCCAACATCAAGGCCGATGCGCAGGGCAACGCCGTGGTCGACGCCGACGTGTCGACCAACGTCAACATCGGCAAGGGCGATGGTTTCGACATCATCGGCCGTGGCCTGATCGTTCATGCCGACGCCGACGACTACAAGACCCAGCCGACCGGCAACGCCGGCGCCCGCCTGGCCTGCGCGGTGATCAAGGCCGCGCCGTAACCGACACGACGCAGAACGAAAACCGCCGGCAAATGCCGGCGTTTTTTTTGGCTGGGCATCACCGGATGCCGGGCGCGGTCAGCCCGCCATCAACCCGCGGGCGTCCTGCCCGGCTTCGCAATGCACGAACAGCACCGGCAGCCCGTGGGCTTCCAGCACCGCGGCCATCTGCCGCTGGCGGATCAGGTACTGGTCGTAGATCCCCTGCAGGCGATCACAGTCGCCACTGCCGTGGTTGTAGTGCGCGCACCAGCCGGCGGGATCGAACAGCGCCATACGCACTTCGCCATCGGCGTATCGAAGCAGCGGTTCCGGGGCGGCATCCACCCATTCCTCGGCCTGCGGCGCCATCAACGCGGTCTCGATCAACGGCCACAGCACCGCCAGGCCCTGGTTGTCGTACTGCATCGACATCATCGCCGCGAGGTCGTTCACGGTGAAGAAGCGGGCGTGCTCGATCTGCGCGCCGAACGCGTTCTGCGCCAGCAGGGCGGTGTCCGGCTGGGCCATGCCCTGGGCCAGCAGCACGTCCTCCAGGGCCTCGGCCACGGCGGCGGTCTGCGCCACGTCGGTGCCGGTCAGCAGGAACGGCACCACCCGCAGCCCACCGCCGGTGAGGCTGGCATCGGCCTGGAACGGCAGCGGCACGTCGCCGTCGGCGCCGGCCCCGAAGGCCAGCAGGCGCGGGCCCTGGCTGCGGCCCGGCGCACGCATCTGCAGTTCTTCCAGGCGGCGGTGGATCGGCCAGCCCGGGCGGAGCACTTCGGCCGGGTCGAAATGGGCGCCGGCGAAGACAAAGTCCAGCGCACTGACGCCAGGCACCAGTTTGGCCAGGTCGCGGCCGATGCGGTCGGCCAGTTCACCGGCCTGTTCGGATGACAGCGCGGCATGGCGCGGCGCGTCGCCGCCGGCCAGTTCCAATGCCAGTACGCCAAGGGCATTCATGCCGTGGTCGGGTTTGCTCATGGTTTCACGGTTGGCCCATCACAGGGCGGCAGCTACACTTGCCCCCATTATGCCTGCTCCTTCGTGCAGGCCATGTTGCAGACACCCCTCCCATGCCAGGTATCTCCATGCCCAACGCCCGTCCCGTCGCCATCCTCGGTGGCGTCCGCATCCCGTTCTGCCGCCAGAACACGGCCTATTCGGACGTCGGCAACCTCGGCATGTCGGTGCGCACGCTCGGGGCGCTGGTGGAGCGCTTCGGCCTGCACGGCCAGCAGCTCGGCGAAGTGGCGATGGGCGCGGTGATCAAGCACTCCAGCGACTGGAACCTGGGCCGCGAGGCCACCCTGTCCTCGGGGCTGTCGCCGCTGACGCCGGGCATCACCATGCAGCGCGCCTGCGGCACCTCGCTGGACACCATCATCGCGGTGGCCAACAAGATCGCACTGGGCCAGATCGAATCGGGCATCGGCGGCGGGTCGGACACCACCTCCGACGTGCCGATCGTGTACGGCAAGAAGCTGCGCGCACGCCTGCTGGCCGCCAACCGCGCCAAGACCACCGGTGACAAGTTCAAGGCGCTTACCCGCGGTTTCAAGCTCAGCGAGCTCAAGCCCGAGTTCCCCGGCGTGGCCGAACCGCGCACCGGCAAGAGCATGGGCGACCACTGCGAGGACATGGCCAAGGAGTGGAACATCTCCCGCGACTCGCAGGACGAATGGGCGGTGTCCTCGCACAAGAAGCTGGCGGCCGCCTATGAGCGCGGTTTCTTCAACGACCTGATCGCCCCGTTCCGCGGCGTCGAGCGCGACAACATCCTGCGCGCCGACACCTCGCTGGAAAAGCTGGCCACGCTCAAGCCGGCGTTCGACAAGGTGTCCGGCCGCGGCACGCTGACCGCCGCCAACTCCACCCCGCTCACCGACGGCGCCTCGGCCGTGCTGCTGGCCAGCGAGGAATGGGCGCGCGCGCATGGCCACGAGCCGCTGGCCTACCTGCGCGATTCGCAGGTGGCCGCGGTCGATTTCGTGCACGGCGAAGGCCTGCTGATGGCGCCCACGATTGCCGTGCCGGAAATGCTCAAGCGCAATGGCCTGACCCTGCAGGATTTCGACATCTACGAAATCCACGAAGCGTTCGCCGCGCAGGTGCTGTGCACGCTGCGCGCGTGGGAAAGCGAAGACTACTGCCGCAACCGCCTGGGCCTGGACGCACCGCTGGGCAGGATCGACCCGGCCCGGATCAATCCGCTGGGCTCCTCGCTGGCCACCGGCCACCCGTTCGCCGCTACCGGCGCGCGCGTGATCGCCACGGCGGCCAAGCAGCTGGCCGAACGCGGCGGTGGCCGCGCGCTGGTGTCGATCTGTACCGCCGGCGGCATGGGCGTGGTGGCGATCGTCGAACGCTGACGGTGCCGATGCGCGCATGAAAAAGGCCGCCCTCGGGCGGCCTTTTTCGTTGCCGGGCAGCGCCCGGCGCTACGGCAGGCGGGGATTGCCGTAGTCGTCGCGCTCGTCGCGAACCACCACCACCGGGTCGACGGGCGTCACCGGCTGCGGCTGCGCCATCAACGACTGCTCCTCCACCGTGGCACGCTCGGTCACGGCGGGGGCCGGCTCGCTGGCGCGGGCCAGCGCCACACTGTCCTCGCCGCGCTGCTGGCGCAGCGCATTGGCGAAGCACTGCGCGGCCAGCGTGGCGTCGCCACGCTCAAGGAACACCTCGCCCAGCGCCTCCCAGGCGGCCGGGCCGGCACCGGCGGCGATCGCGCGGTGCAGGTAATCCTCCGCCGCTGCGTGCTGGCGCTGGCGCACGGCGATGCGGCCCAGCGCCAGCAGCAGTGCCGGGCTGGCCGGGTGGTTGGCCAGCCAGCGCTGCAGGTTGGCCTGGCGCGTGGCCAGCTTGTCCACCGGCATCTGCCCGTACAGCGTCACCAGCGATTCGTCCCAGCGCGTGTCGAGGGCCTGTTCCAGGGTCAGCAGGGCCGGTTCGTCCCAGTCCAGCGCCACCGCGCGCAGGGCGTAGCCGGCCACCACATCGGGATCGCTGCGCAGTGCCTTCGGCGTGGCTTCCCACTGCGCGGCCAGCGCATTGACGTCACCGGCTTCCAGCAGCGACTGCGCGGCCAGGCGGGCTTCCAGTTCGGCCACCGCGTCATCGGGCAGCACCTTCTGCTTGCGCAGCGCGCCGAGCTGCCCATAGGCCTCGTGCGCGCGTTCGGCACGCGCCAGCGCCTCGGTGCGCAGCCACAAACCGCGCGGCGGCAGCGGCTGGATCGCCGCCACGTCGAGCGCATTGATCGCATCCACCGGGCGTTCCTGGCCGAGCAGACGTTCGGCGAGCAGCAGCGCGTGGCTGGTGGCGTCTTCGCCAGCCAGACGCTGCAGGTACTGGTTGGCGGCGGCCTCGTCTTCGCGTGCCTGCGCACTGCGCACCGCCGTGGCCAGCGCCACCGCGCTGACCTCCTTGTCCTCGGCTGCGGCGCCGAGCAGCTTCTCCGCGCGCTGCCAGTGGCCGTACTCGTGCGCCTGCAGGCCTTCAGTCAGGCGCGCACGGCCCTGCTTGCGGCGGTAGCGGCCCCACGCCCGGAACGGCGCGGCCACCAGGCTCCACAGCAGCCACAGCAACAGCAGTGCCACCAGCACCGCCAGCGCCACCTGCGGCACCGTGGATCGGTAGTCGTTGCCGGCGTAGCGGTAGATCACTTCGCCGAACTGGCGCAGCGAGTCGGCGCCGAGCCACTGCGCGGCGATCACGCCGAGCGCAACAGCCAACAGAAGAACCACAAGGGACTGGAATGGCTTCATCGATCATCTCCCATCGCGCATGGCGCGCAGTTGCTGCAGGGTGCTGCCCAGTTCGGGCAGGGTGGGGCGCAGCGTGCGGGTGCGCAGATGCTGCAGTTCACCACGCCGCTCGCGCAGGGCGGGTGAATCCGGCCACAGCCGCGGCAGCCACAGCGCCACCCGGTCCAGTGCCTGTTCATAGCCGGCCTGGTCGCCGCGTTCGATCGCGGCACGGGCCAGGGTCAGTTCCAGCTGCAGGGAATCCCACGCCGCGACGCGCTCGGCATCGGTCAGCGGGCCCTGCGTGCGGGTCGGGGTAATGGTCACGAACGGGGCCAGCACCTGGTGCCACCACGGTGTGGCGGCGGTCGTGGCATCGCCGGCCACCGCGTCGGGCAGGGCGGTCAGCGCGCGGGCGAACGCGGCCAGCGCGGTACTGGCCTGCGCCCGCGCACCGGGGCCCTGCGCATCGAGCGCGTTGCGCTCCTGCATCAGCGCCTGGCGCAGGTTGAGGTAGTCACCGCCCTGGATGTCGCCCAGCGCATTGGCGGCCAGCGCATACAGGCGCCTGGCGCCGTCCACGTCGTCGGCGAAGGCCAGCCGCTGACCGGCCTGGCTCAGCAGCAGTTCGGCCTCTTCCAGCTGCAGCGCCTGCGCGCCATGCCGGGTGCTGTCGGCGAGCTTGGCCAGGTTGTCTTCCAGCAGGGCATTGCGCTGGCTCAGGCCGAGCATCTCATCGCGCAGCACGCGGTTGGTGGCCGCCGCATCCTGGACCCGCTGCGAGGTGGAGCGCTGGTCGCGGCGCAGGGCCTCCACGCTGTCGAGCAGCCCCTGCAACTGCAGGCTGGCGTTCTCGTCGCGCTGCCGGGCCTGCGCCTGCTGCGCCTGCCACTGCGTCCACCCCCAGGCGCCACCGCCGCCGACCACAAGCAGGCCCAGCACCGGAACGATCCAGCGCAGGGGACGACGGGCGGGAGGGGGCGAATCGGCTTCATTCATACAGGCATCCTTGTCGCGCGCGCCGGGCTGTCCGCTGGCTGGCGAGCGACGTGGTGCACAGCATCACCTGCCGCCCGCGCTGCCTGCAAGACCGTGGGAAACGCGGGTTCAGCAAGTTGCGCGTCGTGTGATCGCCGTGTGCGCCGCCTGTACCAGCTGCGCGGGGAGCGGGCCGTCGGCCTGCACCACGCGCATGAAGCCGGCGGCGCCGGCCTGCGTGGCCAGCCGCTCGCTGGCCGCCACCACCCAGGCCTGCCGCAGGGGCGCCTGCAGATCCTCAGGCAGGTGCGCCAGCAATCGCGTCAGCGCATCGGCGCTGCTCAACGCCAGCGCCCACGGTGGCGGCGCATGGCGCAGCCGCTGCAGAGTCCGGGCAGACAGTGTCAGCGGCTGCCGCAGGTAGACGTCGGCGCGCAGCAACTGCGCACCACGGGCCTGCAGCGTGGCGGCGATGATGCCGCGCCCGCCCGGCGCGGTGACCAGGCCGGCGCGCAGGCCGTCCAGGGTCGCCAGGGCCGGCAGTGCCAGCAGCCCTTCGCTGTCCATCCGCGCCGGGGCCTGGATGTCGCGCGCGCCGGCGCGCTGCAGTGCCGCTGCGGTGCCGCTGCCGACCGCCAGCCACTGCCCCGGATGCGGCGCATCGAGCCGGGCCAGGCGTGCGGCGGCCACCACGGCGGCCGGGCTGCTGAAGACCACCCGGTCGGCCCCCAGTGCCGCGTGCAGCGCGGCACGGGTGTCCGCGTCGCTGCGCGCGCGCAGCGCCCACGGCGAAAGCGCGAGAGTGGTGGCGCCCAGCGCCTGGGCGGCGCGCCGCATCGGTGCGTGCTGGCCGCGCGGGCGCAGCGACAGCAGGGTCCAGCGCGGTGGATTTGCTTCGGTGTCCATTGCGGGCATTATGCGAGCCCTTCGACGCCGTTGCCCTCCGATGTCCGTTTCCGATTCCCTGCCCGCGCAGCTGGCTGCGCTGCAACACGTGCTGGACCGCATGCCGCCGGTCGCGGCAATGCAGATCCGCGTCCACGACTACCGTGACGGCGTGTTGCGCCTGCAGGCGCCGCTGGCAGCCAATGTGAACGACAAGGGCAACGCCTTCGGCGGCAGTCTGGCCTCGGCCCTGACGCTGTCCGGCTGGGCACTGGTCACCCTGCGCCTGCGCCTGGCCGGCTTCGATGCCGATGTCTACGTGGCCGACAGCCACGTGCGCTACCTGTCGCCGGTGTACGGCGACCTCCAGGCCGAGGCCCAGGCCGACGCAGAGTCCGACTGGGACGGCTTCCTGGCCACCTTCGCCCAGCGCGGCAAGGCGCGGATCGGTCTCACCGCCCGCCAGCCGGGCAGCGCCGGCAAGCCGGCCGCCGAGCTCAGCGGGCGCTTCGTGGCCTTCGCGAGAGGGTAGGATGGGCGCCTTGCCTATTGGGGAATTCGCATGCGCCGCCTGGTCCAGATCCTGCTCCTGACATCGTTGCTGCTGACCGGCGTGGGGACGCTGGCCGCCGCCGATCTGAGCCGCAAGCAACGTACCGCGCTGGAGGAAGTCCAGAACCAGTACGGCTCCACCATCCGCTGGGGCAGCGCCGAAGATGCGCTGGGCTACCTGGACCCGGACTACCGCAAGGCCCACCCGCTGACCGACCTGCAGCTGCGCCGCTACGAGCAGATCCGGGTGTCGTCCTACCGCGAGCGCAGTACCGCAGCGCTGCCCGACGGCACCGTGGAGCGCCGGGTCGAGATTGGCGTGATCAACGTCAACACCCAGGCCGAGCGCACCGTGGTGGTCAAGGAACTCTGGCGCTGGGACCCGCAGGTCAAGCGCTGGTGGCAGGCCGGCGGCCTGCCGGACCTCTGGCAGGGCCAGTAATCCCGGCCCTCGTGGCCGCTGGACGCCGCTTCGCCCGCATGTGCGACAATCGGCGCCCGCTTATCGACCCGTGATCTGAGTGAATTACGAAGAGTTGCTGGCCTTTGCCGGCCGAAACCCGATGTTGTCGATGGCCCTGGTCGGCCTGACCGTGGCCATCATCGTGACCGAAGTGCGGCGTCTGTTCCGCGGCTACAGGTCGCTCAAGCCGGCCGAACTGACCCAGCTGATGAACGCCGGAAACGCGCTGGTGGTCGACCTGTCGTCCAGCAGCGACTTCGAAAAGGGCCACATCGCGGGCAGCCGCAATGCGCAGCCGAGCCAGTTTGGTCCCGAGCACAAGCTGGTGGCCAACGCCAAACAGCGCCCGGTGGTGCTGGTGTGCCGTACCGGCAATGCCTCGGAAACCGCGGCCAAGGCACTGAAGAAGGCCGGCTTTGAACAGGTCAACGTGCTCGATGGCGGCATCCCGTCGTGGCAGCAGGCCGACCTGCCGCTGGTCAAGGGTCGCAACTGATTCCACGTTGATGGCGTTGCCCGCCTTGTGCGCGGCGCCACACGCCCCCATCGCTGGGGATGCAACAATCCGTTTTTACAGCATTCATTCTGGAGCTACAGGAAATGTCCGAACAGAACACCAACGGCGCCATCGCGCCGGCCGACGCCGCCACCGGCCCCGCGTTCACCGTCGAGAAGATCTACGTCAAGGACGTTTCGTTCGAATCGCCGAATGCGCCGGCCGTCTTCAACGAAGCCGTGCAGCCGGAACTGCAGCTCAACCTGAACCAGCGCGTGCAGCGCCTGGGCGAGAACGCCTTTGAAGTCGTGCTGGCCGTCACCCTGACCTGCAAGGCCGGCGACAAGACCGCCTACGTGGCCGAAGTTCAGCAGGCCGGCGTGTTCGGCCTGATCGGCCTGGAGCCGCAGGCGATCGACGTGCTGCTCGGCACCCAGTGCCCGAACATCCTGTTCCCGTACGTGCGTTCGCTGGTCAGCGAGCTGATCCAGGCCGGCGGCTTCCCGCCGTTCTTCCTGCAGCCGATCAACTTCGAAGGCCTGTACGCCGAAACCCTGCGTCAGCGTCAGGAGCAGGGCGAAACCTCGCTGGCCGATTCCGAGCCGGCCGGCAACGCCTGATCGGCGCTGCGGTCGTTCCGATGAGCAGCCACGCAGACAAGATCGCCGTTCTCGGTGCCGGTTCCTGGGGCACCGCGCTGGCGAGCCTGCTGGCCCGGCACGGTCATCCGACCGTGCTGTGGGGCCGCGATGCCGGCATGGTCGAGGCCATCGACCAGCGCCACGAGAACACCCGTTACCTGCCGGGCATTCCCTTGCCCGCGTCGCTGCGCGCGACCACCGACCTGGCCGCTGCCGTGGACGGCGCCGCCTGGATCCTGGTGGTGGTGCCCTCGCACGCCTTCGGTGAAACGGTGCGCGCGCTGGCGCCGCTGCGTCCCGCTGCGGCGGGCGTGGCGTGGGCCACCAAGGGCTTTGAGCCCGGGTCCGGACGCTTCCTGCACGAAGTGGCGCGCGAGGTCCTCGGGCCGGACGTGCCGCTGGCGGTAGTGACCGGTCCGTCGTTCGCCAAGGAAGTCACCCAGGGCCTGCCCACCGCGATCACCGTGCACGGTGACGACGTGGACTTCGCCCAGCAGGTGGCCGAAGCGATGCACGGCCCGGCCTTCCGCGCCTACACCGGCGATGACATGGTCGGCGCCGAGCTGGGTGGCGCGATGAAGAACGTGCTGGCCGTGGCCACCGGCGTTGCCGATGGCATGCAGCTGGGCCTGAACGCGCGTGCCGGCCTGATCACCCGTGGGCTCAACGAGATGCTGCGGCTGGCCGCGGCGATCGGGGCCAAGCCGGAGACCCTGATGGGGCTGGCCGGGCTGGGCGATCTGGTGCTGACCTGCACCGGCGACCTCTCGCGCAACCGTCGCCTGGGCCTGGCCCTGGGACGGGGACAATCCCTGCCCGACGCGATCCGCGAGATCGGTCAGGTGGTGGAGTCGGTGCAGACCGCCGATGAAGTCATGCGCCAGGCACGCCGCCACGGCATCGACCTGCCCATCTCCGAACGTGTGCGCGCCGTGCTGCATGGCGAACAGACGCCCGAAGAAGGGCTGCGTGCGCTGCTGGCACGCGAACAGAAACCGGAATACCCGGACACGCTGTTCAAATGATCGCGAAAAACCCCGGCACTGCCGGGGTTTTTTTTGGTCACCGCCACAACGCAGAAACCCAGCATGCGCTGGGTTCTGCGTGGCGCACCGACGAGGTGGTTGCCAGAAAAAGTGAAGCCCGGCGTGGAGCCGGGCTTCGTGGCGCAGGGGAGAGAGACCGCGCCATCCAACACTGTGCTGCGTAACGCGTATTACCAGGTGAAGCGCGGGCCGACGAACCATTCCTTGTCGCCGCCCTTGGCCAGCTTCACTTCGCCGGACAGGCCCCAGTTCTGGTTGAACTTGGCCTGGGCGCCGACGCGGCCGTAGAACTCGCCGTCCGGGTTGATGCCGTGCTTCTTGCTGAAATCTTCGTAGCCGGCCAGCGCGTAGCCTTCGATCATCGGGGTGAACGCGGTGCGCACGCCCACTTCGGTGGCGTAGCCGTTGAAGTCCAGGCCGTGCTTCGGATCGAACTTCTGGTACGCGACGCGGGCCACCAGGTCGGTGGTCGGCGCGATGCCGTAGTTGTAGCCGACACCCACGCGCCACTGGTCGACGTCGGCGCTGCCGCGCTTGGTTTCCTGCGAGTTGTAATCGCCGAAGACATGGAAGTTCGGCGCGATCGCGACCGAGCCCTTGGCAGCCCAGCCGTCGGCGTCGCCGCCCTTGGCATCGGTGTTCACGTAGCCGCCTTCAACGTAGTTGTACGACAGGCCGTCGGTTGCCGAAGCAGCGAACGGCAGTGCAGCGAGCAGACCCAGGGCAAGCAGAGAAGACTTCATCATCGGGACACCTTTTTTATTTTGGTTTGATCGCCAGCAGCGCGGGGGAGGGGAGAAACAACGCTGCTGGCGACAGGTGTGAATTATCCGTTAGCCACCCCAATCGGCCCTGAATATTAAACTGACCAGTACATAAATGTACGAGCTATTCAGGGAACTTGGGTGAGGCAATGACGTCCCCGCTGAAAGCAGAAAGGCCGGGCATCTGCCCGGCCTTTCCGTACCCCGTTGCCGCACGCTGCCGTATCAGCTGCAGGAGCCGTCATCGCCCTGCAGCGACGCCTCGTCCAGCGGGCGCGTCGTCTCGATCAGCGCACGCTGCGCCTCGCTCGGATCGCCGAGCCAGCGCACCTTGCAGTCGGTCACCAGGCGGCCGACCATCTTCGCCTGCGTCGGGGCGTACAGCATGTCCAGTGCGGTGGTGCTGCACTGATGCGCCTGGCAGGCCGAGTAGTACCACCAGGTCTGGTCCTGCACGTGCAGCGGCCTGCCCGGTGCGCTGGGCCCGCTGAGCAGGCGCTCGCGCAGCGGCGGCACCTCGCGGTCGGCTGATTCGGCCGGCGCGGCCTCCTTCATCAGTGCATCGAACGCGGCCAGCACCTTGGGGTCCTTGCGACCGCAGTCGTCCACCGTGTTGCCGCCGACCAGGGTGAAGAAGTAGGTCGCCAACGGTGCGTCGGCGCAGGTGATGTCTTCGCCGGGGGTGACGTCTTCGGGCTCGCCTTCGTTGTCCCATACCGACGGATCAACGCCCTTCTCGATGTCGTTGTCGGTCTCGGTCGCCGTGGGCGTGGCGGGCGTCGTTTCTGCCGCCGGTGCGGGCGCTCCTGCTGCAGCCCCCGGCGACTCCGGTGTCTGGCCGCAGGCCGCCAGCAAGGCGACCATCAGTGATACCGACATGATGCGAATCTTCATTCCCTGTCCTGTTGCGTCCTGTTGGATGTCCCGCCCTCGACGATCCTGCAGCGCACGGCGGGGGCCTGATTGTAACCAGAGGGGATGGCAGGCGATCCCGCGGTCGTGCCCGGCCGGGCAGCGGCGGGGCACGCGCGTCCACTCAGCAGGCGTGACCGCTCAGAGGTGGCCGTCGCGCAGGTAGTCGAACAGTTCCGCGTCGCCCTTGAGGCCGAGCTTGAGCATCGCATCGCCCTTCTGGCGGCTGATCGTGCTCACGCTCTTGTGCAGCTGCAGGGCGATTTCCTTGACGGTAAGCCCGGTGCCGAGCAGGCGCAGCACTTCCACTTCGCGCGGCGAAAGCTGCTTGTTGCCCTCGTCATCGACATTCTGCGTGCCGATCGCGTCGATGCGTTCCTTCAGCGTGCGGCTCACGTATGGCGTGCCGCGCTGCACGGTCTGGATCGCCAGCGGCAGCTCTTCCATCGAGGACGCCTTGTCGACCAGGCCGAGCACGCCGGTGGACTTCACCATCCGCAGGATCGCCAGGTTGTTGGATACGCTGAGCATCAGCACCGGCAGGTCCGGAAAGCGACGGCGGATCATCCCGATCATGGCGAATCCGTCAGCCTGTTGTCCGCCGGGCATCGAGTAATCGGTGACCAGCACATCGCAGGGGAAAGACGACAATGCCCGCATCAGCTCTTCGACGGTACTGGCCTCGGCGACGACCCGACCGACGCCGCTGGTCTCGATCACTGCCTTGGTGCCGATCCGCACGACCGGGTGGTCGTCGGCGATGATTATGCGCAGGGTCATGGACTAGTATTGCCTCAAAGGCAGCCGCCCGTGGGGTCGTGCTGGGGTGGAAACTTCATTCTAGGGAGATCAGGCCGCATGCGTACCCGGATCGCCCGCTGGGTGCTGATGCTCGCCGGCGTGCTGGGCGTGCCGGCGTCGCTTTCCGCTGCAGGCAACCCGGCCCTGGCGCCGACGGTATCGCCGCGCCAGAGCGAGTGGCTTGGTCGGCACCCTACCATCATCCTTGGCCTGTACGACAGCGGCTGGCCGCCGTTCGAGGCCATCGAGGACGGCAAGCCGGTCGGCCTGGGCTACGACTACCTGCAGGCCGTGGCCGAACGCCTGGGCGTGACGGTGCAGGTCCGCCTGTATCGCAATTGGACCGAGGTGCTGGATGCGGCATGCCGGGGCGAGGTCGACGTGGTGATGAATGTCGCGCTGACCGCCGACCGCACCCGCTGCATGGTCTACACCCGCGCCTATCTGGATGCACCGCTGGCGCTGGTGGCACGCCCGGACGACACCCGCACCTCCACCGATCCGGATCTGCGCGGCCTGCGCGTGGTGA
The DNA here is from genome assembly GCF_049310345.1 of Stenotrophomonas sp. GZD-301. NCBI lineage: Bacteria > Pseudomonadati > Pseudomonadota > Gammaproteobacteria > Lysobacterales > Lysobacteraceae > Stenotrophomonas > Stenotrophomonas sp. GZD-301. The sequence continues at coordinate 25,959 of NZ_JBMOWY010000058.1, forward strand.
CCGAGCAGGCATTCGTGACCAGCGACCAGGTGCGTGCCCGCTTTCCGGCGGCCCGCCAGGTAAGTGCGCCCAGTACCGCCGCCGCACTGGCGATGGTGACCAGCGGCCAGGCCGACGTATACATCGGTAACGCCTATGTAGCGGCGGCGGTGATCGAGCAGGAGCAGCTCAACGACATCAGCGTGCTACGCCCCAGCGATCTGCCGCCGGAGCGCCTGCACTTCGGTGTCCCGCATGCCAAGCAGCCGCTGGCCGAGGCGCTGGACACCGCCTTGGCCAGCCTCGGCCAGGCCGAACGCGACACGATCGCGCGGCGCTGGCTGCGTACCCCGCAATGGTCCACCCAGTCGCGCCTGATCCTGGGCAATGCCGAACGGCGCGTGCTGTCCACACCGCTGCGGATGGGATTCGCGCCGAATGCGACACCGCTGGGATTCATCGATGCCAACGGGCATGCCAGCGGCGTGGCCGGCGACTACCTCAAGCAACTGCGCATGGTCGGCGCCCACCTGATCCGGGTGCCGGCGCACGACTGGTTCGAGGTGCGCGAACAGGCGCGCCGTGGCGAAGTGGACGTGGTGCTGGGGATGCCTGCCGACTCGGCCTATCTCGGGCCGGACTGGGTGTTCAGCCAGCCCTTCATCACCGTGCCCAACGTGATCGTCACCGCCACCGGCAGCGCGTCGGTGCTGGACGTGGCCGACCTGGACCGGCGCAGCATCCTGCTGTCCGATCCGGACCGGCTGCGCGGCTACATCCTGCAGCACGCGCCCAACGCACGCATCATTCCGGCGCGCAGCGCCGAGCAGGCGCTGGCGCGGTTGGCCAATGGCGATGCCGATGCCTACGTTGGCAACCTGGCGCTGGTCGACCGCATCGTGCGCGAGCGCTACCCCGCCCAGCTGCACGTGGCCGCGCCGGCCGGCTTCAACGACCAGTTCTCGCTCGCGGTCAAACGCCAGTACGCCCCGCTGGCCACCACCTTCGACCGCGTGCTGGTGAACATGACCCCGCGCGAGCACGAGGCCATCCGCAACGACTGGCTGTCGGCCGAGTACCGCAGCGGGATCGACTGGCGCGACGCACTGCGCTGGGCGGTGCCGATCGCGCTGATCCTGCTCACCGCCCTGCTGGTGCATGGCTGGGGCTACCTGCGCCTGCGCCGCGAAGTGGCCACGCGCCGGCGCGTGGAGCAGCGGCTGGCCGAGGTGACCGACAACCTGCCCGCCATCGTCTACCAGGCGCGCCGCGGCACCGACGGCCGCCTGTCGCTGCCCTACATCGTGGGCGACATGGAAGCGATGTTCGGCTTGAGCGCGGCCGAGGCGATGGCCGATGAGAGCCGGGTGATGGCCCAGCTCGACGCGCAGGACCGCCCGCGCGTGCTGCAGGTGCTGGAGCGTGCCGCGCTCGACTTCACCGGCCTGGACATGGAGTTCCGCACCTACCCGCGCGGCGTGCTGCACTGGATCCGTGCCCGCGCGCTGCCGTATGCCGCCGAGGACGGCGCGGTGCTGTGGAGCGGGTACTGGGTGGACGTCACCGAGGCGCGTGCGCAGGCCGACGCCTTGGCCGAGGCCAAGGCCGGTGCCGAACGCGCCACCGCCGCCAAGGCCGACTTCCTGGCGACGATGAGCCACGAGATCCGCACGCCGATGAGCGGCGTGCTGGGCATGCTGGAGATGCTCTCGCACACGCAGCTGGATGCCGAGCAGCGCAAGGTGATCGAGGTGGTAGAGGACTCGGCGCAGATGCTGCGGCAGATCCTCGACGACATCCTGGTGTATTCGCGCATCGAAGCGGGCGCGCTGCCGCTGGAGCCGCGTCCGGTCGCCCTGCCAGCGCTGCTGGACAATGTGCAGCAGCTGCTGGCACCGCAGGCCTCGGCCAAGGGGCTGCAGCTGTCGCTGCGGGTGGACGACGCGGTGGCCGCGCTGCATCTGGCCGACGGCGTGCGCCTGCGCCAGATCGCCTTCAACCTGCTCAGCAATGCCATCAAGTTCACCGAGCAGGGCCAGGTCGCCATCACGCTGGACTGCGTGGACGATCTGGACGACGCACAGCGCTTGCGCCTGGTCGTGACCGACACCGGTATCGGCATCTCCGCCGAACAGCGCGAGCGGCTGTTCAAGCCGTTCGCGCAGGCTGAGGTGGGCACCAGCCGCAAGTACGGCGGGACCGGCCTGGGCCTGAGCATCTGCCAGCGGCTGGTGGCGCTCATGCATGGCCAGCTGGAGATGCACAGCGCACTCGGCGAGGGCACGCGGGTGACGGTGGAACTGACCCTGCCGCGCCTGCCCGGCGAGGGCCACGCCGACACCGGGCGGATGCCGGCACCGGAGGTGGAACCGCTGCCGGCGGCGCTGGCCGAGCGCCGCATCCTGGTGGTGGAGGACCACCCCACCAACCAGATGTTGATGCAGTGGCGGCTGCAGCAGCTGGGCATGACCCACGCGCTGGCCGAGGACGGTGAACAGGCCCTGGCGACGCTGGCGGCCACCGACTACCACCTGGTGATCACCGATTGCCGCATGCCGGTGATGGATGGGTACCAGATGACCCGCCGCCTGCGCGAATGGGAGCGCGACAGCGGACGCCCGCGGGTGCCGGTGATCGCCCTGACGGCCAGTACCCTGGAAGCGGACGTGCAACGCTGCCGTGAGGCCGGCATGGACGATGTGCTGGCCAAACCGGTGGCGCTGGCCACGCTGCGGCAGATATTGCTGCGCTGGTTGCCGGATGGCAGCGATGGCAGCGTGGATGCGGCAGGGCCGGCGCCGGTGCCGGTGCCGGCGGCGCTGCCCGGGGCGTTGCCCGGCCGCGCCGCCATCGAGGCCCGGTTCGGCTCCGGCCATGTCGCCCAGGTGCTCATCGACAGCATGTGCGAGGCGACCGAGGCCGATCTGCTGCGCGGCCAGGCGGCCGTGCAGGCGCAGGATGCGGCGGCGCTGGTGGATGTACTGCACCGCATTGCCGGTGGTCTGGGCACGCTCGGTGCCGACGCCTTGACCGTGCAGGCGCAGGCCCTGATGGCGCAGGTGGCACAGGCCGGAACGCCGGCAGTGGAGACATCGCTGGCAGCCTTCGAACAGCAGCTCCGCGCCTACCTGCAGGCGCTGCAGGCAGGATGACGCACGCGCCTCAGCGCTGTTGCTGCAGGTACTCGATCACCTGGCGGCGACGTAGCGGATCGGCGGTGGTGTTGACCATGCGCGTGCCGGGCACCACGTGCGTGGGCGAGCGCAGGAAGGCATCCAGGGTCTGCTCGTTCCAGGTCAGCCCGGCCTGCTGCATCGCCGGCGAATAGGGGTAGCCCTGCAGGCTGCCGGCGCGGCGGCCGATCACCCCATGCAGGTTCGGCCCGAAGCGGTGCACGCCGCCGGGGCTGGCGGTGTGGCAGCCCGCGCAGATCGCGAACGCGCGCTGCAGCTGCTGCTGGTGGGCCTGCTCGGGCGTCTGCGGCGCGCGCGCGCAGGCGGCCAGCCACAGGCTGGCCACGATCAGGCAGGACAGACGCAGCCGGTACACGCCCGGATCACATCGCCGGGTAGTTGGGGCCGCCGCCGCCCTGCGGGGTGACCCACACGATGTTCTGGGTCGGGTCCTTGATGTCGCAGGTTTTGCAGTGCACGCAGTTCTGCGCGTTGATCTGCAGCTGCTCCTGGCCCTCGGCACCGACGAACTCGTACACGCCGGCCGGACAGTAGCGCGCTTCCGGCCCGGCGTACTCGGCCAGATTGACCCGCACCGGCACGCTGGCGTCCTTCAACGTCAGGTGGCTGGGCTGGTCTTCCTCATGGTTGGTGCTGCTCAGGAACACCGAGCTGAGGCGGTCGAAGGTCAGCACGTTGTCCGGCTTGGGGTACACGATCCGGGTGTGCTGCGCGGCCGGTTCCAGGCACTCGTGGTCGGCCTTGCTGTGGCGCAGCGTCCACGGCGGGTTGCGGATGCCCAGCTTGGGCAGCAGCCATTGCTCGATGCCGGTCATCAGCGTGGCCACGGTGCGGCCCTTCTTGAACCACTGCTTGAAATTCTTGGACTGCTTGAGCTCGTCATGCAGCCAGCTGCTGTCGAACGCGGCCGGGTAGGCGCTGAGCTCGTCGCGCTGGCGGCCCGCGGCCAGCGCATCGAACGCGGCATCGGCGGCCAGCATGCCGGTCTTGATCGCCGCATGGCTGCCCTTGATGCGGCTCGCGTTGAGGTAACCCGCTTCGCAGCCCACCAGCGCGCCGCCGGGGAACACCGTCTTGGGCAGCGACAGCAGGCCGCCGGCGGTGATCGCACGCGCGCCGTAGGCGATGCGCTTGCCGCCTTCCAGGTGCTTGCGGATCGACGGATGGGTCTTGAAGCGCTGGAACTCCTCGAACGGGCTCATCCACGGATTGCGGTAGTCCAGCCCGACCACGAAACCGACCGCGACCTTGCCGCCGTCGGCGTGGTACAGGAACGAGCCGCCGTAGGTGTCGCTGTCCAGCGGCCAGCCGGCGGTGTGCACCACCAGGCCCGGCTCATGCCTGGCCGGGTCGATCTGCCACAGCTCCTTGATGCCGATGCCGTAAGCCTGCGGGTCCTTGCCTGCATCCAGCTGGTAACGCGTGATCAGCTGGCGGCCGAGGTGGCCGCGCGAGCCTTCGGCGAAGATCGTGTACCTGGCATGCAGTTCCATGCCGCGCTCGAAATTGGGACCGTGCGAGCCATCCTTGCGGATGCCCATGTCGCCGGTGGCCACGCCCATCACCGCGCCGGCGTCGTCGTACAGCACTTCGGCGGCGGCGAAGCCGGGGAAGATGGCCACTTCCAGCGCTTCGGCCTGCTGCGCCAGCCAGCGCGTCACCTCGCCCAGGCTGATGATGTAGTTGCCTTCGTTGTGGAAGCACTCGGGCAGCAGCGCGTTGGGCGTGCTGCGCGCGCCGTCCGGGCTGAGGAACAGGAATTCGTCGCGGGTGACCTTCTGCTTCAGCGGTGCGCCGCGCTCGGCCCAGTCCGGGAACAGTTCGGTCAGGGCGCGGGTATCCATGATCGCGCCGGACAGAATGTGCGCGCCGGGTTCGGAACCCTTCTCCAGCACGCACACGGACAGCTCGCGCCCGGCCTCGATGGCGCGCTGGCGCAGCCGGATCGCGGTGGCCAGGCCGGCGGGGCCGGCGCCGACGATCACCACGTCGAATTCCATGGCTTCACGCGGGGGCAGGGCGGGGGTGTCTTCGCTCATCGGGGTGCGTAACTCTTGGGTAGTGCCGGCCCGGCCAAAGCCGGCGGCGGTTGCCTGGGAATCGCGCGAGGCTGCACCGCGCAACTGCTGGATCAAGCTGTCAGGGTACCGGCACGCGGCGGTTCCGCCTAGATCGCCGCCCGGCGCGCGGCCGGCGTGCGCAGGACGCGGCGACGATGGTGCGTCGCATCAATTCAAGTGACGGTGGCGGCGTATGGAGCTTTGCCCGTCAGTCGGTGGCATCGAAACCGGCGTGGTAGCGCACGTCGGCATCGGGACTGTCACCGCGCAGCCGTCGCGACTGGAAGTACGCGGCGGGAATGCCGGGCAGCCGCAGTCGCGGATCGGCCTCGAAGCCGAAGCGCGCGTAATAGTCCGGATCGCCGAGCAGCACGCAGCCCGCGGCGCCGCGGGCCTGCAGCGCATCGATGGCGGCCTGCATCAGGGCGCTGCCGATGCCGCGCCCCTGCTGTGCGGGCAGCACCGAGATCGGGCCAAGTCCATACCACTCGGTGCTGCCGTCGCTGAGTTCGACCGGCGACAGCGCGACGTGGCCCAGCAGCGTGGCGTCCTCTTCGGCGACCAGCGAAACCGACAGCGCGCCGGCCCGGCGCAGCGCATCGACGATGAACGCCTCGGTGTGGCTGCTGTGGGGCGCGTCCTGGAAGGCCTCGCGGGTGAGGGCATGGATGGCGTCGACGTCCTCGGGGCGTTCCGCGCGGATCTGCATGTCCGGTTCCTCTGCTGTGACGCCGGCATTGTAGGCCGTGCTGCGGCATGCCTTGGCCTGCCCCTGCGCAGGGACCACAATGGGCGCCGTGTTCCACCGCCACGATGCCCCGGGTAGCCATGTCACTGAATCCGTACGACCTGTTTGATGTCCGCTCCCTGCTCAGCGAGGAGGAACGTGCCGTACAGGCCACGGTGGCGCGCTTCACCGATGAACGCGTGTTGCCGATCATCGGCGACGCGTTCGACCAGGGGCGCTTCCCCGACGAACTGATCGCCGAGATTGCGGCGCTGGGCCTGCTCGGCTCCAGCCTGCCCGAGCAGTACGGCGGTGGCGGGCTCAATGCGGTCAGCTACGGTCTGATCTGCCAGGAACTGGAACGCGGCGATTCCGGGCTGCGCAGCTTCGTGTCGGTGCAGAGCTCGCTGTGCATGTACCCGATCTTCGCCTACGGCACCGAGGAGCAGCGCCTGCGCTGGCTGCCCGACATGGCGGCCGGCAAGGTGATCGGCTGCTTCGGGCTGACCGAGGCGCACGGCGGTTCGGACCCGGCGGCGATGAAGACCCGGGCGGTGCGCGATGGCGGCGACTGGGTGGTGAACGGCAGCAAGATGTGGATCACCAGCGGGCCGGTGGCCGACATCGCCATTGTCTGGGCGCACACCGAGGACGGCATCCAGGGGTTCGTGCTGGAAAAGGGCATGCCCGGTTTCAGCAGCCAGGAAATCAAGCACAAGATGAGCCTGCGCGCGTCGCTCACCGGCGCGCTGTTCTTCGACAACGTCCGCGTGCCCGAGCGCAACCGCCTGCCCAACGTGCAGGGCTTGAAGGGCCCGCTGGGCTGCCTCAACCAGGCGCGCTACGGCATCAGCTGGGGCCCGATCGGCGCGGCAGTGGCGTGCCTGGACGAAGCGCTGAACTACACCAAGCAGCGCGTGCTGTTCGGCCGCCCGGTGGCCGCCACCCAGAGCGCACAGATCAAGCTGGCCGACATGGCGCGGCGGATCACCACCGCACAGCTGCTGTCGCTGCAGCTGGGCCGGTTGAAGGATGCCGGGCAGCTGCAGCCGCAGCAGGTCAGCCTGGCCAAGTGGAACAACTGCCGGATGGCGATCGACATTGCGCGTGAATGCCGCGACCTGCTCGGCGGCGCCGGCATCACCACCGAGCACGTGGCGATCCGGCATGCGCTGAATCTGGAATCGGTGATCACCTACGAGGGCACCGAGACCGTGCACCAGCTGGTGATCGGGCGCGAGCTGACCGGGATCAACGCGTTCTGAGGGGTGTGGGTGCCAACCTGAGGGGTGTGTAGGTGCCAACCGTTGGTTGGCACAGCCCTACTGGCCGCCGGCGAATCCGCTCTGGCGCCAGGCTTCGTACATCACCACCGCGACGGTGTTGGATAGATTGAGGCTGCGGTTGCCCGGCTGCATCGGCAGGCGCAGGCGGCGGCCGTGCGGCAGTGAATCGAGCAGGTCCTGGGGCAGGCCGCGGGTTTCCGGGCCGAACAGGAAGGCATCGCCGTCTTCAAACTGCTGGGTGTCGTAACGCACGCTGCCGCGGGTGCTGAGAGCGAACAGGCGCTTGGGTGCAATGGCCTGCAGGGCGGCATCCAGGTCGGGATGTACCTGCAGTCGAGCGTATTCGTGATAGTCCAGGCCGGCGCGCTTGAGCTGCTTGTCGCTCAGGTCGAAACCGAGCGGCTCGATCAGGTGCAGCCGCGCGCCGGTGTTGGCGCAGAGGCGGATCACATTGCCGGTGTTCGGCGGAATTTCGGGTTGGAACAGGACGACGTGGAACGTGGGCGAGTCAGTCATCGGCGCAGTGTACGCCGCGGCTGCGATGGTTCGCAGCCGGAATTCAGCGGACCAGCACCGAGGCGGCGGTTTCCAGGGCCAGGGCCTGCAGATCCGACGGGCTCGGGCGAACGTGCAGGGTCGGCAGGTTGACGATCACGTCGCGGGCAACGGCAGTGGCGGCGGCGGTCAGGGTGGCCACGTAGTCGCGGTTGCCGGCTTCTTCGGCGGCCAGGGCCTGGTACTGCTCGGCGGTCGGACGGACCTCGACGGCGGCCAGGGTGGTGACGCGGCGGTTGGCGGTCAGTTCGGCGCGGTAGTCGGCAATCATGCCGGCGGTCGGGCGGACTTCGACCACGGCCAGGGTCGGGATGGCGCTGTTGCGCTCGACGCCGGCCTGGGCGATCTGGTCGGCCGAGGGACGCACCTGCACGGTCTCCAGGGTGGTGATGGCCGAGGCGGCCTGCAGGTTGCCGGCGAAGGCGGCACCAGCGGCGATGGCGATGGCAATGGCGAGGGTCTTGGTGTTCATGGCGGGTCCTGTTTAGTGTGGGTGAGCAGTGGTGTGGTAGTAAGGTAGTACACCGAATCTGGGGATGCAAGAACAATCTGCGTTTTTCTTTGTTTGTTCAGCGTCCAGTCAGTTTTGGTTTGAAGCTACCGGGGCGCACCCAGAACAAAGCAGGCTTCGTGCCAACTTTTAGCCATTGATTTAAAAGGGATTTGTGGGTGGTTGAGGGTGTCCGCTGTCCGGACACCTGTCCGCTGCCGTCCCGTTATGTCCGCCCAATCGGGTCCGGACACCGCGTTGGGCGGCCTGCACACGGGCAATGACTGTTGGCGGATGCCTTTCGACGAGCGCTCGCGCTAGCATCGGCCTTCACTTTCATGACCAAGGAACAGGAATGACCGTCCAACTCCGCCCGCGCGCCGCGCTGCTGGCCGTTGCCCTCTCCGCCGCGCTGGGCGCGCTTGCCCCGGCACCGGTGCTGGCCAAGCCCGCCGCGGTGGCCAAGGTCGACATTCCGTTCGAAGAATTCACCCTGCCCAACGGGCTGCGGGTGGTCGTGCACACCGATCGCAAGGCGCCGATCGTGGCGGTCAACATCTGGTACCACGTCGGCAGCAAGGACGAACCGGCCGGCCGCACCGGCTTCGCGCACCTGTTTGAACACCTGATGTTCCAGGGCAGCGAGAACCATGCCGGCGAGTACTTCGAGCCCTTCAAGCAGGTCGGCGTGACCGGCCAGAACGGCACCACCAATACCGACCGCACCAATTACTTCGAGAACGTGCCGACCACCGCGCTGGACATGGCGCTCTGGATGGAATCGGACCGCATGGGCCACCTGCTCGGCGCGATCGACCAGGCCGCGCTCGACGAACAGCGCGGCGTGGTGCAGAACGAGAAGCGCCAGGGCGAGAACCAGCCCTATGGCCAGGTGTGGGAAAAGCTCAACCGCGCGCTGTATCCGGAAGGGCACCCGTACCACCACAGCGTGATCGGCTCGATGAACGATCTCAACGCCGCCTCGCTGGATGACGTCAAGACCTGGTTCCGCACCTGGTATGGCCCGAACAACGCCGTGCTGGTGCTGGCCGGCGACATCGACCTGGCCACGGCCAAGGAAAAGGTCGCCCGCTACTTTGGCGACATCCCGGCGGGCCCGAGCATGGCGCAGCCGAAGGTGGACGTGGCCAAGCGCCCGGCGTCCACCCGCGAAGTGATGAACGACAAGGTGCCGCAGGCGCGCATCTACCGCGCCTGGAACGTGGCCCAGGTCGGCACCACCGACATCGACCAGCTGCAGCTGCTGGCGCAGGTACTTGGCGGTGCCAAGTCCTCGCGTCTGGACCAGCGCCTGGTGCACCAGGACCAGCTGGTGGACAACATCAGCGCCGGTGCCTACAGCTCGCAGCTGGGCTCCAACTTCGTGATCATGGCCAGCGTCAAGCAGGGCGTGGACCCGGCCAAGGTCGAGGCGATCATCGATGAAGAGATCAAGCGCCTGCTCAAGGACGGCCCGACGGCCGACGAACTGAGCCGCGGCAAGACCGCCTTCCGCGCCGGCTTCATCCGCGGCATCGAGCGCATCGGCGGCTTCGGTGGCAAGGCCGATGCGCTGGCCGAATGCACCGTGTTCGAGGGCGACCCGGGCTGCTTCCGCAAGTCGCTGGCCAACATCGACGCGGCCACCGCCGCCGACGTGCGCGCCGTGGGCGCCAAGTGGCTGGGCACCGGCGACCACACCATCGTGGTCGAGCCGGGCGCGCGCGTGGCCCTGCCGGAACTGCCGTCGGCAACGCCGCAGCCGTTCACCGTGCCGGCCGTGGATGCCAAGTACACCACCCTGCCCAAGGGCGTGGACCGCAGCACCGGCGTGCCGCAGACCAAGACCTTCCCGGAACTGAAGTTCCCGCAGCTGCATCGCGCAACGCTGAAGAACGGCACCAAGGTGATCCTGGCCGAGCGCCACGACATCCCGGTGGTGCAGTTCAGCTATGAGTTCCCCGGTGGCTTCACCGCCGACCAGGGCCGCAAGTCCGGCACCGCCAACTTCACGATGGGCATGCTGACCGAAGGCGCCGGCGAGCGCGGCGCACTGCCGTTCGCCGATGCCGCCGATGCGCTGGGCGCCAAGCTGGATGCGTCGGCCTCGCTGGACAACACCAGCGTGTACCTGTCGGCCCTGAAGGAAAACCTGGCGCCGTCGCTGGCGCTGTATGCCGACATGCTGCGCCAGCCGCGCTTCGACCAGACCGAGATCGACCGCATCAAGGCCAGCTGGATCGCCGGCATCCGCCAGGAGAAGGTCAACCCGAGCGCCTCGGCGATGCGCGTGCTGCCGACGCTGCTGTACGGCGCCGGTCATCCGTACGCCATTCCGTTCACCGGCAGCGGCAACGAGGCCGACATCCAGGCCCTCACCCGCGCCGAGCTGGTGGACTTCCACAACCAGTGGCTGCGTCCGGAGCAGGGCACCCTGATCGTCGTGGGCGACACCACGCTCAAGGAAATCGTGCCGCTGCTGGAGCGCCAGCTCGGCGACTGGAAGGCCGAAGGCGCCGCCCCGCAGGTCAAGGCCCCGGTGGATGTGGCACGCCCGGCGCAGGCCCGCGTGTTCCTGATCGACCAGCCGGGTGCCGTGCAGGCCAACCTGTTCGCCGCCCAGGTGGTGCCGTCCTCGATGGACGCCGGCACCACCCGCTTCGACATCGCCAACGGCGTGCTCGGCGGTGACTTCACCTCGCGCCTGAACATGAACCTGCGCGAGCAGAAGCACTGGTCCTACGGCGCCGGCAGCAACGCCAGCAACACCCTGGGCCAGCGTCCGTGGACGGCCCGTGCCCCGGTCCAGATCGACAAGACCGCCCCGTCGATCGCCGAGATGCAGAAGGAAATCGCCGAGTTCGCCAGCGCCGCCAAGCCGGCCACCGCCGCCGAGGTCGAGCGCATCCGCAACATCCAGACCCTGAGCCTGCCGGGCGCCTATGAAACCGCCAGCGCGGTGCTGGGCACCATCAGCGGCATCGTCAGCTACAAGCGCCCGGACGACTACGTGTTCAAGCGCAAGGCCGAGATCGAGGCGATGACCCCGGCGCAGGTGCAGCAGGCTGCGGCCACGCTCGATCCCAAGACCCTGACCTGGATCGTGGTCGGCGACCTGAAGCAGACCGAGGCACCGGTCCGCGCGCTGAACCTGGGCGAGGTCACCGTGATCGACGCCGACGGCAAGCCGGTGCAGGCCACCGCACCGGCCGCTCCGGCGGCCAAGCCCACGGCCCGCTAAGCCGGTCTGGAGGATCACCGCCCTGGCGACAGGGCGGTGATCACAGCCGATTCAGCCGTTTCCCGCACAATCCCTTTCGTCGTCCTGCAAGGCCTCCCGCATGCGCCATCTGTTCCTGTCCGCCCTGATCCTCAGCGTCACCGCCTGCACCTGGGTGCCGATCGAACCGGTCGGCAAGACCGTCCGCGTGCTGCCGGCCGGGGCCGTGCCCAGCGGCTGCCAGAGCAAGGGCGAGGTGGTGGTGACGGTCAAGAGCAAGGTCGGCTTCTACAACCGCAACCCCCTGCGCGTGCAGGACGAGCTGGAAACCCTGGCCCGCAACGAAGCCCCCAGCGCCGGGGCCAATGCCGTCCAGGCGGCCGGCCTGCCGGCCGATGGCAGCCAGCGTTTCCTGACGTTCCAGTGCCCGCCACGCTGAACCCTTCACACCCGGCCCGGACCATACGCCCGGGCGTGAATTCGTAAAGGTGCGGTGAAGGCGGCGCCGGCTTACAATAGCGCCCCCTTTGCCTGAGCCTTGGCGCTAACTGATGCTCTTCAAGAATGTCTCTATCGCCGGCCTGGCGCACATCGACGCGCCGCACACGCTGACGTCCAAGGAAATCAACGAACGTCTGCAGCCGACGCTGGATCGTCTGGGCATCCGTACCGACGTGCTCGGCGATATCGCCGGCATCCATGCCCGTCGCCTGTGGGACGCGGACATGCTGGCCTCCGACGCGGCCACCCTGGCGGCGCGCAAGGCGCTGGAAGATGCCGGGATCGGTGCCGACAAGATCGGCCTGCTGGTCAACACCTCGGTCAGCCGCGACTACCTGGAGCCGTCCACCGCCAGCATCGTCTCGGGCAACCTGGGCGTGGGCGATGAATGCATGACCTTCGACGTCGCCAATGCCTGCCTGGCCTTCATCAACGGCATGGACATCGCTGCCCGCATGCTCGAGCGCGGCGAAATCGACTACGCGCTGATCGTCGATGGCGAAACCGCCAACCTGGTGTACGAGAAGACCCTCGAGCGCATGGCGCTGCCGGGCGTGACCGCCGATGACTTCCGCAATGAAATGGCCGCGCTGACGCTGGGCTGCGGTGCCGCTGCGATGGTGATGGCGCGTACCGAGCTGGTGCCCGATGCACCGCGTTACCGCGGTGGCGTGACGCGGTCGGCGACCGAGTGGAACCAGCTGTGCCGCGGCAACCTGGACCGCATGGTCACCGACACCCGCATGCTGCTGATCGAAGGCATCAAGCTGGCGCAGAAGACCTTCCTGGCCGCGCGCGAAGCGCTGGGCTGGGCGGTGGACGAGCTGGACCAGTTCGTCATCCACCAGGTCAGCCAGCCGCACACCGCCGCGTTCATCAAGAACTTCGGCATCGACCCGAAGAAGGTCATGACCATCTTCGGCGAGCACGGCAACATCGGCCCGGCCTCGGTGCCGATCGTGCTGAGCAAGCTCAAGCAGCTCGGCAAGCTGAAGAAGGGCGACCGCATCGCGCTGCTCGGCATCGGCTCGGGCCTGAACTGCTCGATGGCCGAAGTGGTCTGGTAAACAGACCCCTGCGTTGAATCCAAGGGCCGGTACTTCCGGCCCTTTTTACAGGTGCGACCCGATGTCCAAGCTTCCCGGTTACCCCGCCCATCCGCACCGTTTCGAGGTGCGCCCCGGCCTGTCGATGAACTACCTCGACGAAGGCCCGCGCGACGGCGAGGTGGTGGTGATGGTCCACGGCAATCCGTCGTGGAGCTACTACTGGCGCACGCTGGTGGCCGGGCTGTCGGACCGTTACCGCTGCATCGTGCCGGACCACATCGGCATGGGGCTGTCGGACAAGCCCGATGACGCCCACTACACCTACACCCTGCAGTCGCGGGTGGACGACCTGGATGCGCTGCTCCGCCACCTGGGCATCACCGGCCCGGTGACCCTGGCCGTGCACGACTGGGGCGGCATGATCGGCTTCGGCTGGGCGCTGTCGCACCATGACCAGGTCAAGCGCCTGGTGGTGCTCAACACCGCCGCCTTCCCGATGCCCGCCGCCAAGAAGATGCCCTGGCAGATCGCGCTGGGCCGGCACTGGTCGATCGGCGAGTGGATCATCCGCACCTTCAACGCGTTCTCCGCCGGGGCGTCGTGGCTGGGCGTGGAGCGGAAGATGCCGGCTGACGTGCGCCGTGCCTACGTGTCGCCGTACAACAGCTACGCCAACCGGATCAGCACCATCCGCTTCATGCAGGACATCCCGCTGGGGCCGGACGACACGGCCTGGTCGCTGCTCGAGCGTGCCGGCAAGGCCCTGCCGTCGTTCGCCGACCGCCCGGCCTTCATCGGCTGGGGCCTGCGCGATTTCGTGTTCGACCACCACTTCCTGGCCGGCTTCCAGGCCGCGCTGCCGAAGGCGCAGGTGCATGCCTTCAAGGATGCCGGGCATTACGTGCTGGAAGACAAGCACGAGGTGCTGGTCCCGGAGATCCGCGCGTTCCTGGACGCCAACCCGATCTGACCCGGGGGTGTGACGACCAACGGTCGTCACCTACCCATCAACCGGTAGGGATCGCCGGTTGGTCCGATCGGAACCCCTCACCGGGACCGCCGCTTGGTCGAATCGGACCCCTCACCGGTAGAGCCGACCGTTGGTCGGCTGCCCTTCGCTCCGGGCCATGCACCCGGACGCACGCCCTCACGCCGCGATCGGCGCCTGCGGCGACGGGGAATTGCCGTTGTCGTCCGGATGACCGTCGTCGTTGCCCGCCTCGTCGCGCCAACGCCAGTCGGCCAGCGTCAGCGCCGGCATCCCGTGTGCGATGCGCGCCTTGTCGCACTGCGGGCTGGCCTTGCCGTACTCCCATGACGCATCCACCTCGCGGCACACGCTGGGCCGGTTCGGATGGATGCTGCAGCGCGAGTACACGCCGATCTCCGCATCCAGCGCCACGCAGTAGACCGGCTTGGACAGCGTGCCGCGCATGCACAGCCGGTGCGGGTCCAGGACCTGGGTCAGCTCGTGGGGGACGCCGCCGGGGGTGACCTCGTCGGACTCCATCCAGTGGAAGGCCACGCGGTACTGGGTGCAGCAGGCGCCGCAGGTCAGGCAGGGATGGGGCATGGGGCGCCGGCCTTGGGCGGCAGGAAGCAGGAGGGAAGGGCGCGAATTTTCCACGCTGCCGCCCGGCGCGCAAGAATTTTCTGCAGCGGCGACAATGAACGGATGAACAGCGCCACCAACATCGCCGCCCGCCTGCCCGAGCTGGCCCGCGAGCGCCCCGACCAGATCGCCATCCGCTGCCCCGGCAAGCCCGGCCCCGGCGGCATGGCGCGATACGACGTGACCCTGGATTACCGCACCCTGGATGCCCGCAGCCACGCGATGGCCGCCGGGTTGGCTGCCTACGGCATCGGCCGCGGCGTGCGCGCGGTGGTCATGGTGCGGCCCTCCCCGGAGTTCTTCCTGCTGATGTTCGCGCTGTTCAGGAACGGCGCGGTGCCGGTGCTGGTCGACCCGGGCATCGACAGGCGCGCGCTGCGCCAGTGCCTGGACGAAGCGCAGCCGCAGGCCTTCATCGGCATCGGCCTGGCCCACGTGGCGCGCAAGGTGCTGCGCTGGTGCCCCTCGGCGACCACCCTGGTCACCGTCGGCCGGCGCTGGGGCTGGGGCGGCACCACCCTGGCCCGGCTGGAGGCCGCCGGCGCACGTGCGCCACAGCCGATGGCCGATACCGACGGCGAGGACGTGGCGGCGATCCTGTTCACCTCCGGCTCCACCGGCGTTCCCAAGGGCGTGGTCTACCGCCACCGCCATTTCGTCGGCCAGGTCGATCTGCTGCGCGCCGCGTTCGGCATGGAACCGGGGGGCGTGGACCTGCCCACCTTCCCGCCGTTTGCCCTGTTCGATCCGGCACTGGGGCTGACCTCGGTGATCCCGGACATGGACCCCACCCGACCGGCCAAGGCCGACCCGCGCAAGCTGCATGACGCGATCGCCCGTTTCGGGGTGACCCAGCTGTTCGGCTCGCCGGCACTGATGCGGGTGCTGGCCGACCACGGCCAGCCGCTGCCCACGGTGCGCCGCGTGACCTCGGCCGGTGCGCCGGTGCCGCCGGACGTGGTGGCGCGGATCCGCCGTCTGCTGCCGCCGGATGCGCAGTTCTGGACGCCCTACGGCGCCACCGAGTGCCTGCCCGTAGCGGTGATCGAAGGCCGCGAGCTGGAGAGCACGCGGGCGGCCACCGAGACCGGCGCCGGCACCTGCGTGGGCGCGGTGGTGGCGCCCAACGAGGTGCGCATCATCGCCATCGACGACGCCCCGCTGGCCGAGTGGTCGCAGGCGCGCGTGCTGCCGGCCGGCAGCGTCGGCGAGATCACGGTGGCCGGTCCCACCGCGACCGACAGCTACTTCAACCGGCCGCAGGCCACCGCCGCAGCCAAGATCGTCGAATCCCTGCCCGCGGGCGGCACGCGCGTGGTGCACCGCATGGGCGACGTCGGCTACTTCGACGCGCAGGGCCGGCTGTGGTTCTGCGGGCGCAAGACCCAGCGCGTGGAAACTGCGCAGGGTCCGCTCTACACCGAGCAGGTGGAGCCGGTGTTCAACGCGCTGCAGGACATTGCGCGTACCGCGCTGGTGGGCGTCGGCGCGGCCGGACGGCAGCGCCCGGTGCTGTGCTATGAACTGCAGCCCGGCGTTGCCGATTCGCCTGCCCTGCGCGAGCAGCTGCGGGTAGAAGCGGCCGCGCATGCGCATACCGCACGCATCGAGGTGTTCCTGCCGCACCCGGGCTTCCCGGTCGATATCCGCCACAACGCCAAGATCGGCCGCGAGAAGCTGGCGATCTGGGCCGCCACCCGAATGGAACAGCACGCATGAAGATCCTCGTCACCGGCGGCGGTGGTTTCCTTGGCCAGGCCCTGTGCCGCGGCCTGGTCGAGCGCGGCCACCAGGTGCTCGCCTTCAACCGCAGCCACTACCCGGCACTGCAGGCACTGGGGGTTGGCCAGATCCGTGGCGACCTCGCCGACCCCGATGCCGTGCGGCACGCGGTGGCCGGCGTCGATGCGGTATTCCACAACGGCGCCAAGGCCGGTGCATGGGGCAGCTACGACAGCTACTTCCAGGCCAACGTGGTCGGCACCGACAACGTGATCGCGGCCTGCCGCGCGCACGGCGTCGGCCGCCTGGTCTACACCTCCACGCCCAGCGTGACCCATCGTGCCACGCACCCGGTGGAAGGACTGGGCGCCGACGAAGTGCCGTACGGCGAAGACTTCCAGGCGCCGTACGCGGCCACCAAGACCATCGCCGAACAGCGCGTGCTCGCCGCCAACGACGCCACCCTGGCCACCGTGGCGCTGCGCCCGCGCCTGATCTGGGGACCGGGCGACCAGCAGCTGGTGCCGCGCCTGGCCGAGCGCGCGCGTGCCGGCCGCCTGCGCTTCGTCGGCGATGGCCTCAACAAGGTCGACACCACCTACATCGACAACGCCGCGCTCGCCCACTTCCTGGCCTTCGACGCGTTGGCGCCCGGCGCGGCGTGTGCCGGCAAGGCGTACTTCATTTCCAACGGCGAGCCGCTGCCGATGCGCGAGCTGCTCAACAAGCTGCTGGCCGCGGTTGGAGCACCGGCCGTGGAAAAGTCGATCAGCTTCAAGACCGCCTACCGCATCGGTGCGGTGGCCGAGCGGCTGTGGCCGCTGCTGCGGCTGCGTGGTGAGCCGCCGATGACGCGCTTCCTCGCCGAGCAGCTGTGCACGCCGCACTGGTACAGCATGGAACCGGCGCGACGCGACTTCGGTTACGTGCCGCTGGTGAGCATTGACGAAGGGCTCACGAGGCTGAAGGCTTCATCGCGCGGCGAACTTCCCGTCACTTGCTGAACACCGCCGGTCGGTAACGATGGCAGCACGCCAATCCGGCACGCATCACGCGAGGATAGACATGCTGCACTACGCCGTAATCTTTTTCGTCATCGCCATCATCGCGGCGGTGCTGGGCTTCTCCGGCATTGCCGGTACCGCCAGCAGCATCGCCTGGATCCTGTTCGTGGTGTTCCTGATCCTTGCCGTGGTGTCGATGTTCCGCAAGCGCGGATAGTGCGCCCCCCGGCCCGCGCCTTCTCTCCGGCGCGGGACCCGGGCAACGCGCCTGACCGCGCGTGACCGCGACGGCCTGGATCCTGCAAAGGGTTCAGGCCGTCGTCGCAAGGGCGTGCTGCAGCCCGCCCACCGACGAGCCCTGGGCAGCACCGCCACCGCGTGGCCGGAGGCGTGCAGCGCGATCAGGGTGACGTCAAAGCGATCCGTGTCCAGCGCATCGACGATGTTCTCCGCCGACTGCAGCGAGACGTCGTGTTCGGCCGAACGACCGCCGTTCAAGGGGGCGCGGTAGAATGCGGCGATGGCTCGTTCCCTGCTCTCCTCCCTCAAGCCCCTGGCCGGCCACGCGCTGGAAGTGGCGCTCAACCGCGCCGTGGCGCTGGACCCGGACACCGGCAGCGCGCTGGGCGCGCTGGATGGCCGCCATATCGCCCTGACCCTGGACGCGCCTGCGCTGGCGATGCGCATCGGCGTGGCCGGGCAGCGCCTGACGGTGGGGCCGGTGGATCCGGGCCAGGAACCGGATCTGGCCGTGCGCAGTTCGCTGGGCGGGGTGCTGGCGCAGCTGCCGTTCCTGGCCAACGCACGGCGCGGCGGCGATGCCCCGGCGGGGCGGGTCAAGGTGGCCGGCGATGCCGAACTGGCGCGCCGCCTGCAGCAGCTCGCCAGCCGCTACGACCCGGACTGGCAGTTGCCGTTCGTGCGGGTGTTTGGCGAGGTGCTCGGCGTGCAGATCGCCCTGGCGCTGCGCTCGGCCCTGCAGCATGCGCGCCGTGGCGCGTCCGACCTGGCGCACAGCGCCGCTGAATTTGTCACCGAGGAGTCCCGCGACGTGGTAGCGCGTGCTGAGCTGGAGGCCTTCCACGACGACGTGGATGTGCTGCGCGACGATGTGGAACGTTTGACCGTGCGCGTGCAGCGCGTCCGCCAGCGCCAGGTGCGCGCATGAAGGCGATGTTCCGCGCCAGCCGGATCGGCCGGGTGCTGCTGCGCTACCGCCTCGACGACCTGCTCGACGGCACCCCGGCCGAGCGCTGGCTGCGCCTGGCCAAGCCGTTCGTGCCGCGCGCCTCGGCCGACATCGCCGCACAGTCGCGCGGTGCGCGGCTGCGCCTGGCGCTGCAGGATCTGGGGCCGATCTTCGTCAAGTTCGGGCAGATCCTGTCCACCCGCCGCGACCTGATCCCGGCCGACGTGGCCAACGAACTGACCCTGCTGCAGGACCGGGTCAAACCGTTCGACGGCGATACCGCCCAGCGCATCGTCGAGGCAGCGCTCGGCCGCCCGGTCAGCGAGGCGTTCGCCAGTTTCGATCTGCAGCCGCTGGCCTCGGCCTCGATCGCGCAGGTGCACGCGGCCACGCTGGCCGATGGCCGCCAGGTGGTGGTCAAGGTGCTGCGCCCGGACATCGAAAAACAGATCGACGCCGACATCGCGCTGCTGAAATCGGCCGCCGCGCTGGTCGAACGCACCCACCCGCGCGCCGACAAGATCCGCCCGCGCGAAGTGGTGGCCGAGGTGGAGAACACCCTGGCAGCCGAGCTGGACCTGCAGCGCGAAGGCGCCAACGCCAGTGTCCTGCGCCGCAACTGGATCGACTCGGACGACCTGTACGTGCCCGAGGTGATCTGGAGCCACACCGCCGAGCGCGCGCTGACCCTGGAGCGTGTCTGGGGCATTCCGTCCGACGACATCGTCGCGCTGGACAAGGCCGGTATCGACCGCAAGGCGCTGGCCGCCAAGGGCGTGCGGGTGTTCTACACCCAGGTGTTCCGCGACAACTTCTTCCACGCCGATGCGCATGCCGGCAACATCTGGGTCGACCTGGATCCGGCGCGCCGCGACAACCCGCGTTTCATCGCGCTGGACTTCGGCATCATGGGGCAGCTCTCGCAGGAAGATCAGTACTACCTGGCCGAGAACTTCATGGCCATCTTCAACAAGGACTACCGGCGCATGGCCGAGCTTCACGTCGAAGCCGGCTGGATGCCCAACAACGTGCGCATCGACGAGCTGGAAGCCGCGGCGCGCTCGGTATGCGAGCCGTACTTCACCCGCCCGCTGTCGCAGATCTCGCTGGCCGAAGTGCTGATGAAGCTGTTCCGCGTCGCCCAGCGCTACCAGCTCACCCTGCAGCCGCAGCTGATCCTGCTGCAGAAAACCCTGCTCAACATCGAAGGCGTGGGCCGCCAGCTCGACCCGCAGCTGGACATCTGGGCGGTGGCGCGGCCGGTGCTCGAACGCATCCTGCGCGAGCGGTACAGCCCGCGCCGGGTGATGAAGGAACTGCGCAAGCGCCTGCCGGAAATCATGACCCACACCCCGGACATGCCGCGCCTGGTGCATGCCTGGCTGAAGCAGCAGGTCGAAGGCGGGCACGAACTGTCGATGCGTTCGCAGGACCTGGTGGCCTTGAACAGCAATCTGCAGAAACTGCAGAAGCGTGCGGTCGCCGCGATCGCCGGCGTCGGCCTGCTGATCGTCGCGGCCGTGCTGTACGGCATGCAGCCCGGCGGCTGGTATTTCGGCGATGCGCCGGTATGGAGCTGGGTGAGCGGCGCGGCGGGCCTGTTCTCGCTGGCCAGTGCCTGGTGGCGGCGCTGACCGGCGCGCACCGCACCGGGTGGAGTTCCGTTGACTGCGGATTCGGAGTGCGACGGGGATAGAGAGTCAGTGGGGTTGGCCTGTCGCACCCCACCCTTCGTGGTTTTTTGTGAGTTGTGCTCCCCCCCCGCGACGGGGATAATCGGTCAGTGAACGACACCGATACCGCCCCCCTGCAGCTGCTGCACCTCGACGACCGCCTGGCGGTGGTCAACAAACCCGCCGGCCTGATGGTCCATGACAGCAAGCTGGCCCGTGGCGAGGACGACTTCCTCGCCGACCGCCTGCGCGACCAGCTCGGCAAGCCCATCTTCCTTGTCCACCGGCTGGACCGCGCCACCAGCGGCTGCCTGCTGCTCGCCTTCGACCGCGAGAGCGCCAGTGCGCTCGGCAAGTCGTTGATGGGCGGCGATGTGGCCAAGGATTACCTGGCGATCTGCCGCGGCTGGCCGGGCGAGGAGGCGTTCACCGTCGACCACGACCTGGACGGTGGCCCCGGCAAGCCGGTCAAGAAGCAGGCCATCACCCACTTCCAGCGCGTGGCCGTGGGCGAGATCGCGGTGCCGGTCGGCGAGTTCGAGACCTCGCGTTATGCGCTGCTGCGCTGCCAGCCGCAGACCGGGCGCTTCCGCCAGATCCGCCGGCATCTCAAGCACCTGTCGCATCACCTGATCGGCGACACCAGCCACGGCGATGGTCGCCACAACCGCAGTTTCCGTATGCAGGGCATCCACCGCATGCTGCTGCACGCCGAGCGCCTGCGCTTCCCGCACCCCGATGGCACGCCGATGGATGTCAGCGCGCCGGTGGACGGCGAGTTCCGCAAGGCGATGGACCTGTTCGGCTGGTAAACCGCTACGGCCGCCGCCGTTGCGTCACTTCTTTGCCGGCGCGGTCTCTTCGTTGACGATCGCTTCCAGGTCCTTCTGCAGGTCCA
Organism: Stenotrophomonas sp. GZD-301; assembly: GCF_049310345.1. Lineage (NCBI taxonomy): Bacteria > Pseudomonadati > Pseudomonadota > Gammaproteobacteria > Lysobacterales > Lysobacteraceae > Stenotrophomonas > Stenotrophomonas sp. GZD-301. The sequence goes on from NZ_JBMOWY010000058.1 coordinate 47,118, forward strand.
CGAACAGCGGCTGCATCTTGTCCTGGATGGCGACCATCACGTTCTGCATCAGCGCCGGGGTCTTGTCGAGCAGGCTCTGGCCGGCCGCGCTCTCGTAGAACTCCGCCATCGCCAGCACGTCTTCCTTGCTGAAGGTCTTCTTGTACAGGTCCACGTACATCGGCCGCAGCTGCTGCCACGACAGCGCCTGGCGGATGGTCTGGTTGGTGCGCTGCTCGATCCGCTGCAGCTGCGCCTTGCGGGCATCGTCGAGGTCGCGCTGCTGGGCCACCTGGGCGAACTGCTGGCGCTGCATCGCCTCGATCTGCGGCAGCATGGTGTCGAGCATGCTCTGCGCGCGCGAGGCGGCCAGCAGGCGGTTGATGTCGGCGTCCGACGGAGGGGCGGCGATGGCCGGGGCGATCGCAGCCAGCCCCAGCACCAGGGCCAGGGCGAAACGGGTCAGGCCACGGCGGGCCGGCGGGTGGATCGAAAGCATGTGCGGGGCATCCTGCAGTGCATGGAACCCCGAGCATACCTTCCAGGCCGTCATCAGGCGGTAGTTTGAGGACGTTATCGGCCTCATCGGAGATGTTGCAGTCGCCCCGCAGGCGTTGCCCCCCTTACAATGCGCCGCATGGGAACCGGGCCGATCACCGTCAGCGCGCACTTGTCGATTCCGGACACGGAGATCGTCGAGCGTTTCGTGCGCGCCAGCGGGGCCGGCGGGCAGAACGTCAACAAGGTCTCCACTGCGGTGGAACTGCGGTTCGACGTGGCCAATTCGCCGTCCCTGCCCGAACCGCTGCGCACGCGCCTGCTGGCGCGGCGTGACCGGCGCATGACCGGCGAGGGCGTGCTGGTCATCGACGCCCAGCGTTTCCGTACCCAGGACCGCAACCGCGAGGATGCGCGCGAGCGCCTGGCCGCCTTCATCCAGGCCAGCCTCAGCGTGCCCAAGCCACGGGTGGCCACCAAGCCCTCGTACGGCGCGAAGCTGCGTCGCCTGGATGAAAAAAAGGGCCGCGCGCAGATCAAGCGCGGGCGCACCACACGCAATTGGGAGTGATCGCTTGAACAACCGAAGTCCGCTGTTGCCGGCCGTTCCGCCCAACATGCCGCAGGTCAAACCCAACCGCTTCCTGCGCTGGCTGGCCCGCTGCACGCTGCGCCTGGGTGGCTGGAAAGTGGTCGGCACCTTCCCGGACGTGCCCAAGCTGGTCTTCATCGTGGCCCCGCATTCCTCCAACTGGGACGGGTTCTGGGGCATGGCCGCCAAGATCGCACTGGGCATGCAGGTCAAAGTGCTGGGCAAGGCCTCGCTGTTCTGGTGGCCGCTGTCGCCGCTGCTGCGCGCCCTGGGCGTGATTCCGCTGGACCGCAGTTCGCCGCAGGGCACCGTCGAGCAGGCCGTCAGCCTGATCAAGGGCTCCGAGCGCATGTGGTATGCCATCACCCCCGAGGGCACCCGCAAGGCGGTGACCCACTGGAAGGCCGGCTTCCTGAAGATCGCGCGGATGGCCGACGTGCCGGTGCTGGCCGCGTACTTCCACTACCCCGAGAAGACCATCGGGATCGGCCCGCTGTTCTACTCCAGCGGCGACGATGCCGCCGACATGGCGGCCATCCGTGAGTACTACCGCCCCTGGCAGGGCAAGAACCGCGGCACCGTCTGAGCGCCGCCCGGCCCCGCCCCCGCGGGTGCCGGGGCGTGCACAGCCAGACGCCACGTCCGGCACATGCTGCCCACGGGCAATCGGAGTAGGGTGACCGGCTGTGGTTTTCCGCAGCCGCACCCCCTTCCAAGGAGCCCGTTTCATGTCGCGTACCGTAGTTTTGGCCGCTGCCATCAGCCTGGCGCTGGCGGCTTGTTCCGGCAAGGAGTCCACCCCCGTGACCGATACCCAGAGCCCCGCCGCGCAGCAGCCGGCCGAGGCCTCCACCAATCCCCTGTTGAGCGCCAGCACGCTGCCGTACCAGGCGCCGCCGTTCGACAGGATCAAGGACAGCGATTACCTGCCTGCCTTCAATGAAGGCATGAAGCAGCACCTGGCCGAGGTCCGCAAGATCGCCGACAACCCCGAGCCGGCCACCTTCGACAACACCATCGAAGCGCTGGAGCGCAGCGGCGAAACCCTGAACCGCGTGTCGCGCATCTTCTTCGGCCTGGTCCAGGCCGATACCAACGACGCGCGCCAGAAGATCCAGGAAGAAGTGGCGCCCAAGCTGGCCGAGCACCAGGACGAGATCAACCTCGACCCGAAGCTGTTTGCCCGCATCAAGACCGTGTACGACCAGCGCGACGCCCTGGGCCTGGACCCTGTGCAGAAGCGCCTGGTCGAGCGTGATTACCAGGAATTCGTCCGCGCCGGCGCGCAGCTCAACGATGCCGACAAGGCCTCCCTGCGCAAGCTCAACGTGGAAGAAACCACGCTGGCCACGCAGTTCCACACCCGTCTGGTGGCCGCGACCGCCGCCGGTGCCGTGGTTGTCGATGACAAGGCCAAGCTGGCCGGCCTGGACGAGGGTGCGATCAACACCGCCGCCGCCGACGCCAAGGACCGCAAGCTGGACGGCAAGTACGTGCTGCCGCTGCAGAACACCACCCAGCAGCCGGTGCTGGCCTCGCTGAGCGACCGCGACCAGCGCGCCGCTGTGCTCAAGGCGTCGGAAACCCGCGCCGAGAAGGGCGATGCCAACGACACCCGGCAGACCGTGCAGCGTCTGGCCCAGCTGCGTGCGCAGAAGGCCAAGCTGCTTGGCTTCGAGAACTACGCCGCCTACAGCCTGGCCGATCAGATGGCCAAGACCCCGGCCGCCGCGCTCAAGCTGCTGACCGATACCGTGCCCGCCGCCACCGCCAAGGCACGCGGCGAAATCGCCGAGATGCAGAAGGTCATCGACGCACAGAAGGGCGGCTTCAAGCTGGCTGCCTCCGATTGGGACTTCTACGCCGAGCAGGTGCGCAAGGCCCAGTATGATCTGGACGAATCGCAGATCAAGCCGTACTTCGAGATGGACAACGTGCTGCAGAACGGCGTCTTCTACGCCGCCACCCAGCTCTACGGCATCACCTTCAAGCCGCGTACCGACATCCCGACCTACCACCCGGACATGAAGGTCTACGAAGTGTTCGACAAGGACGGCACCTCGCTGGCCCTGTTCTACACCGACTACTTCAAGCGCGACAGCAAGTCCGGTGGCGCCTGGATGGACGTGTTCGTCGAACAGGACGGCCTGACCGGCGCCAAGCCGGTGGTCTACAACGTGTGCAACTTCACCAAGCCCGCCGCCGGCCAGCCCGCGCTGCTCAGCTTCGATGACGTGACCACCATGTTCCATGAGTTCGGCCATGCGCTGCACGGCATGTTCTCGAAGGTGAAGTACCCGTCGATTGCCGGCACCAGCACCTCGCGCGACTTCGTCGAGTTCCCCTCGCAGTTCAACGAGCACTGGGCGCTGGACCCCAAGGTGTTCGCCAACTACGCCAAGAACTACAAGACCGGCGAACCGATGCCGCAGGCCCTGGTCGACAAGATCCTCAAGGCACGCACCTTCAACCAGGGCTACGCGACCACCGAGTACCTCTCGGCCGCGCTGCTCGACCTGGCCTGGCACACCCAGCCGGCCGACGCGCCGCTGCAGGACGTGGCACCGTTTGAAGCGGCCGCGCTGAAGAAGTACAAGGTCGACCTGGCCCAGGTGCCGCCGCGTTACCGCACCACCTACTTCGACCACATCTGGGGCGGCGGCTATTCGGCCGGCTACTACGCCTACTTCTGGGCCGAAGTGCTCGACCATGACACCTTCGAGTGGTTCAAGGAACACGGCGGCCTGACCCCGGAGAACGGGCAGGTGTTCCGCGACAAGATCCTCTCGCGCGGCAACAGCGTGGAACTGGCCGACCTCTACCGCGAGTTCCGCGGCAAGGACCCGTCGGTGGAACCGCTGCTGGTCAACCGCGGCCTGAAGTAACGCGGCAGGTACCTGCCGTTGGTCGGTACTCCGATTGGTTCGACGCGAACGGCAGGGGAAACCCTGCCGTTCGTGCGTCCGGCATCACCCCCGCGCGATCACGTTCCCACGTGCACGCCTTCGCGCAGTTCGCTGCAGCCCAGGTGGTCCAGCGCGATCTCCAGTGCGTGCACGTAACTCTGCGCGCAGTAGCCGTGTGCCACACCGATGCGCTGGCCGGCATCGGCCGGCAGACAGGCTTCCGGCGTGCGCGCATCGTCGTCGTGCACCTCCACATACGGATTGCGCAGGTGCGGCAGCAGCCGCTGCAGGCGCACGCTGCCCACACACGCGCCCGGATCGAGCAGGGTGACTTCCCCCCGGCTGTGGTCGGCCACGCGCAGCGCGTCCAGCAGTTCCTGTTCCGACCCGCAGGCGCGGATCGCCACGGTGGTACCGGCGTCGATCGCGCGGTGCACCAGCGATTTGAGCACCAGCGCCGGCAGCGGCACCGCGGTGCGGATCAGCGCGCCACTGGCTTCCGGGCCACGGATGATGAAGATCGACATGGCTCAGGCACTCCCCACGGCGGGCTGCAGGCGGCGCGCGGCGATCGCCAGCGACAGCCGGCAGGCTTCCTCGCGGCTGCGGCCACACACCACCCGTGCCGCCGGCGCGTGCTGCGGGTGCAGGCGGTCATCCAGGGCGTCATCGTCGTTGCTGGCCATCTCGATGTACGGCGCCGGCAGCGCGTCCAGCGCCGCGCGCACGGCTGCACCGTACCGGGCCCACTGCGGGGCCGCCACGGCGGTGGTGGCGATCAGCACCCAGGCCGGGCGGCTGCGTCGTGCGGCCTGCAGGCAGCGCACCAGCGCCGGCAGCGAGTCGCAGTCATGGCAGGCCAGGCGGTGCCCGGCGACCCGGGCAGGCAGCGGCGCGGCATCCGGCGCCGCGCTCGGCGGCGTGTGCCGGATCAGCAGGATGGTCATGGAACACCTCGTTGGAGCGCCCTGCGGCGCGGTGGTGCCACGATGCGGCCGCAGGCCGTAAAACTGCCATGCCGGGCACGCCGTGGCCACGTAAAGACCGCGTAGCTTTCGGTGCGGTGCCGGGAACTTGCCGGCTGCCGTCGCGGTCACACCGCCACTACCCACCGAGCGCTGACATGGACACCCACGCCGCCACCCCCGAAGGGCACAACCGCGTACTGCACTGGCTGAAGAAGGAAGCCGTGCCGCTGCTGGTGATGCTGGGCCTGCTCGCGGCCGCGCGCGACACCCTGGCCAACCACTACCAGGTGCCCAGCGGTTCGATGCAGCACACCCTGATGCCGGGCGACCGCGTGGTGGTGGACATGCGCGCCTATGGCCTGCGCCTGCCGTTCACCGACCTGCAGCTGATGGCCACCGGCACGCCGCAGCGCGGCGATGTGGCCGTGTTCGATTCGCCGCGCGACGGCGTCCGCCTGATCAAGCGCATCGCCGCCGTCGGTGGCGACCGGGTTGAACTGCGCGATGGCCACCTGAGCATCAACGACCGCCCGCTGGCCGACGCCAGCCAGGGCGAGGTCGAGGACTTCGGGACCCATCTGGCCCAGCTCGACCTCGGTCAGGGCGGCGGCCCCGACATCGCTGGCCTGACCGTGCCGGCCGGCAAGGTGCTGATGCTGGGCGACCACCGCGGCAACAGCCTGGACGGCCGCTTCTTCGGCCTGGTCGATGCCTCGGCGCTGTACGGCAAGGCGTCCCGCGTCTATTGGCGCCGTGGCGACGGGTTCACCTGGCAGGCGCTGTAACGGGCCCAACGGCATTCCGCACCTGTCCCCACTGCAGTGGGGGCACGTGCCGAACCTGTATCGATATCTAAAACGTCTCAATCAAGACAGTTCAGGTTATGGATCGTCCTGTAACGGCTGCCTATCCTGACCGCTGATTCCTACGCACCGGCCCGCCCCCAGGGCCCTGACGCAATGAACGGCGACACCGCAGCCCTGACGCCCACCTCCCGCATCGAGCAGGGCACCCCCGCGTTCCGACGCACCGCAGCAGCGCTGTTCCTGGCCGGTTTCTCCACCTTCGGCCTGCTCTACACCGTGCAGCCGCTGCTGCCCGAGTTCAGCCGGCACTTCGGCGTGTCTGCGGCCAGCAGCGCGTTGACGCTGTCGCTCAGCACGGGCCTGCTGGCGGTGTCGATGCTGATCGCCGGGCTGGTCTCCGACCGCATCGGCCGTCGCAGCGTGATGGTGGCCGCGCTGCTGGCGTCCAGCGTGCTCTCCCTGGCCACCGCGATGGTGGATGACTGGTCCACCCTGCTGGTGCTGCGGACATTGCTCGGCATCGCGCTGAGCGGCGTACCGGCGGTGGGCATGACCTACCTCGCCGAGGAAATGGACAGCCGCGCGCTCGGCCTGGCGATGGGCCTGTACATCGGCGGCAACGCCATCGGCGGCATGAGTGGGCGCCTCATCGCCGGCATCGTCGCCGACCACTGGGGCTGGCGCTGGGGCATCGGCGTGGTCTCGCTGATCGCGGTGGCGAGCACGCTGCTGCTGTGGGTCCAGCTGCCGCCGTCGCGCCATTTCCAGAGCCGCCGCAGCGGCCTGCGTGAACTGCCGGCGCGCTGGCGCAGCCTGTTTGCCGACCCCGGCCTGCCGTTGCTGTTCGCCACCGCCTTCGTGCTGATGGGCGTGTTCGTCACCCTCTACAACTACCTCGGCTACCACCTGATGGCGCCCCCGTACGGCCTGAGCCAGACCGTGGTCGGCCTGATCTTCAGCGTGTACCTGGTCGGCACCTTCAGCTCGGCGTGGATGGGCCAGCAGGCCAACCGCTACGGCCGCAGCCGCGTGCTGGCCATCTGCTACGCGCTGATCGCGCTGGGCATCGCGCTGCTGGCGCTGCCGTGGCTGGGCTGCATGGCCGCGGGCATCGCGCTGGTGACCTTCGGCTTCTTCGGCGGGCACTCGGTGGCCAGCAGCTGGGTGGGCAGCCGCGCCGGTGCGATGCGCGCCGACGCATCGGCGCTGTACCTGTTCGCCTACTACCTCGGCTCCAGCGTGGCCGGCGTACTCGGCGGGGTGTTCTACACGCACTGGGACTGGCTGGGCGTGTGCGGCTTCGTCGGCGTGCTGACCGTGGCCGGCAGTATCGTCGCCTGGCGGCTGGGGCGGCGCGTGCAACCGGCCGCCGCCGCACTGGCGCTCAGCCGCTGACGGCAGCGTCGTCCGGACCGCCTAGCGTGGATCGGCTACGTGGCGCTCGTCCAGCAGCACGACGTCGTCGGCCAGCACGTGGAACGCCACGTTTTCAGCCATGAACTGAATGCTGAAGTGTCTCAACGACGGCGGGGCATGGGACGAGATCGCCCGCGACGCCGCCAGGCTGTCCGCGACCCAGTCGGACTGCAGGAATTCGGTCAGCTCACCGAGCGGGAACGCTCCTGATCCCGCATCGAACCGGAACAGTGCGCTGCCCGGAAACGGAAGCCTGATCAGTGAATGCACATGGCGGAAGCATATCTCCCGCGTCAGCATCACCATCGCCTCGTCGCCGGGCATTTCTCTTTCGTAGACCACCTTGAGCACGACATCCAGGCCCTGCGAGCGGAAGGAGACCTTCGATTCGCCATACCCGGCAACCACGCGTAGGGATTGAAGATGGAACGTGGTTTACCGATCAACATGGCTGTCCTTGTGTGGGGTGTTTCCATGCGGCTGCCGGCCTCGCCGATGCTCAACCGTTGGCCTGGCCCTGCAGCAGCCGGGTGAAGTGCGCGATCAGCGGCGACGCCGGACCGCGGCGGCAGGCCACGTGCACTTCCGAACTGGCGGCACGATCACTGAGGGCCACAAACCGCGCCCCATCCACCTGGATGTGACTACACGACGACGGCAGCACCGTGACGCCCAGTCCCGACGCGGCCAAGCTGATCAGCGTCGAGGCCTCGCCGGCCTCCTGCACGATGCGCGGCGTGAACCCGGCGCTGCGGCATAGCGCGATGACATGATCATGGATGCCGGCACCGACCTCGCGCAGAAAGCCGACGAACGGCTCGTGCGCGAACAGCCGCAACGCCACCGCCGCGTCGGCGGGCAGCCCGCGCACCAGCGGATGCTGGTCGTGTACCACCAGCGCCAGTGGATCGCTGAACAGCTTGCGCGACATCAACGGTGCCGGCAGCGCACGTTTGCGGATCAGCCCGACATCCAGTTCGCCGGCCATCAGGGCATCGATCTGCTGCAGGGTGTTCATCTCGCGCAGCTTCAACTGCACCTGCGGAAACTGCTGCCGGTAAGCGAAGATCGCCTGCGGAATCTGCGTGGACAGCGGCGTGGCGCGGGTCAGCCCGATGCGCAGTTCGCCGGTTTCGCCGCGCTGCGCGCGCTGGGTGAGGTCGACCGCCTTGTCCATCCGCTCCAGCACCGCGCGGGCCTGCTCCTGCAGCACGCGGCCGGCATCGGTGAGCTCCACGCGGCGGTTGGCGCGCAGGAACAGGCGCGCGCCGAGCAGGAGTTCCAGCTGGCGGATCTGCTGGCTGAGCGGCGGCTGCGACATGCCCAGACGTTCGGCGGCGCGCCCGAAGTGCAGCGTATCGGCCACGGCCAGGAAGTAACGCAGGTGGCGCAGTTCGATCGACATGGCAGGCGCGTCAGCGTTCGGAATGACCGCTTTCATCATAGCTGCGCGGACTGAACAGGTCCGGCTGGATCAGCTCGATGAAGGCACGCGCCTGCGGCGACAGGAACCGCCCGCGGCGCACGATCACCCCGTAGCTGCGTTCGGGGAACCAGGCGCTCATCGAGCGGGTGGCCAGGCGGTCGCGGTCGGCATCGTTGAGGCACAGCGCCGGCACGATCGAGATGCCCATGCCCATCGCCACGTACTGCTTGATCACCTCCCAGCCGCCCACTTCCAGCGCCACGGTGTACGGCACGCGCTGGCGCTGGAACACCTGGTCGACCAGGCGGTAGGTGATCTGGCGCTTGGGTGGCAGCACCAGCGGGTAGGCCGAGATCGCCGCCAGTGTCAGCTCGGGCAGGGTGGCCAGCGGATGCGCCGGCGGGGTGATCAGCACCTGCTCGAAGCGGTAGGCCGGGGCGTAGCTCAGGTCGGCGGGCACGTCGGTCATCGAGCCCACCGCCAGGTCGGCCGCGTCGCTGCGCAGCAGGTCGGTGCCATCGGCGCTGATCGCGTTGTGCAGGGTCAGGCGCACATCCGGATGGCGCTGGCGGAAGCGCTCCACGATGCGCGGCAGCAGGTACAGGATGGTGGAGCTGTTGGCGGCAATGTTGAGCTCGCCGGCGTCCAGCCCCTTCACCTTGTCGCGGAAGCTGGCCTCCAGCCCGTCCAGGTTCTCCACCAGCGGCTGCGCCATCTCGTACAGCAGCTGGCCCTCGCGGCTGGGTACCAGCCGGCGCCCGCTGCGCTCGAACAAGCCCACCCCCAGCTCCCGTTCCAGCGCCTGCAACTGCTGGCTGATGGCCGGCTGGCTGACGAACAGCGTCTCAGCGGCCCGTGAGACCGAGCCGAGACGGACCGTCTGGCAGAACGCCCGGAGCGGCTTCAGCCGATCGGATTTGTAGGAAAACCGGGGACTTGGCGGTCGCGGTGTAGGCATGGCGTAACGAGTATAAGCACTACTTATGTAAAGCATTGCAATAACTGCTTTGTCAAATACAGATACGGCGGCGCACGGTGTAGCCCTACCGCACCGCAGGAGTCGTCCATGTCCGCCGTCGCTTACGCCACCGCCCAGCCCACCCCTGCCGACGCCCCGGCCACGCCGGGCATCGCCCTCACCACCCAGCTCGCCGGCCAGTCCGCGCTGCTGCCGGCCGGGGTACTGGCGCTGCTGGTGTCACTGCACCGTGCGGTGGAGCCCGAGCGCCAGCGCCGGCTGCAGGCGCGGCAGACCCGCCAGGCGTTCTTCGATGGCGGCGGCCTGCCCGACTTCCGCACCGATACCGCCGCCATCCGCGCCGACGACTGGACGGTGGCGCCGATTCCGGACGCTCTGCAGGACCGCCGCGTGGAGATCACCGGACCGACCGATCCGAAGATGGTCATCAACGCCCTGAACTCCGGCGCCAAGGTGTTCATGGCCGACTTCGAGGATTCCACCGCCCCGGCCTGGCGCAACCTGCTGGCCGGCCAGCAGGCGCTGATCGGTGCGGTGCGCGGCGACCTGACCCATACCGCGCCCAACGGCAAGCAGTACGCACTGCGCCCGTTGAACGAGCAGGCCGTGCTGATCGTGCGCCCGCGCGGCTGGCACCTGGACGAAAAACACGTGCGCATCGACGGCCAGCCGCTGGCCGGCGGTCTGTTCGATGCGGCGGTGTTCGCGTACCACAACGCCCGCACTCTGATGTGCCGCCAGCGCGGCCCGTACTTCTACCTGCCCAAGCTGCAGTCGATGGAAGAGGCCGCGCTGTGGGAAACCGCGCTGTCGCACATCGAGGGCATGCTCGGCCTGCCGCACGGCCAGATCAAGGTGACCGTGCTGATCGAAACGCTGCCGGCAGTGTTCGAGATGGACGAGATCCTGCATGCGCTGCGCGACCGCATCGTCGGCCTGAACTGCGGGCGCTGGGACTACATCTTTTCCTACATCAAGACCTTCCGCCGCCATCGCGACAAGGTGCTGCCCGAGCGCGGCCAGGTGACCATGACCCAGCCGTTCCTGAAGGCGTATTCGGAGCTGCTGATCAAGACCTGCCATCGCCGTGGCGCACACGCGATGGGTGGCATGGCCGCGCAGATTCCGATCAACCACGATCCGGCCGCCAACGAGCAGGCGATGGCGCGGGTGCGTGCGGACAAGCTGCGCGAGGTCAGCGCCGGCCACGACGGCACCTGGGTCGCGCACCCGGCGCTGATTCCGGTGGCCCAGGCGATCTTCGACGCGCACATGCCCGGGCCCAACCAGCACCAGGTGCTGCGCCGCGACGTGCAGGTGGATCGCGACGCCTTGATCGCCGCCCCGGCCGGCACCATCACCCGCGCCGGCTTCGAGGGCAACGTGGAAGTGTGCGTGCGCTACCTGGCCGCCTGGCTGGATGGCAACGGCTGCGTGCCGATCCACCACCTGATGGAGGACGCGGCCACCGCCGAGATCAGCCGCAGCCAGTTGTGGCAGTGGCTGCATACCGGCGGGCAGCACCTGGACGACGGCACCGCCATCGACCTGGCGCTGCTCGACGCCACCCTGGCCCAGTTGCCGGCCCGCCTTGGCGACCGCAGCGCGCTGCCCGGTGCGGCGCGCATCGAGGAGGCCATCGCCCTGCTGGCCGACCTCAGCCGCCGCGACGAACTCACCGACTTCCTGACCCTGCCCGCTTACGACCGCATCGATTGAACCACCCCGCATCCTCCCAACCGTAGAGCGGGGCGCTGCCCCGCTGCACCCATCGCACCCCTGGAGACACGCCATGAGCACGCTGCCGACCGCCGAACAGATCCAGCACGAATGGAACACCGACCCGCGCTGGGCCGGCATCCAGCGCAACTACAGCGCCGCCGACGTGGTCCGCCTGCGCGGCACCGTGCACGTGGAGCACTCGCTGGCGCGACTGGGCGCGGAGAAGCTGTGGAAGTACCTGCACGAAAAGGACTTCGTCAACGCGCTCGGTGCGCTGACCGGCAACCAGGCCATGCAGCAGGTCAAGGCCGGGCTCAACGCGATCTACCTGTCCGGCTGGCAGGTGGCGGCCGACGCCAATCTGGCCGGCCAGATGTACCCGGACCAGTCGCTGTATCCGGCCGATTCGGTGCCGGCGGTGGTCAAGCGCATCAACAACACCCTGCTGCGCGCCGACCAGCTGCACCACGCCGAAGGCAAGGACGACATCGACTTCCTGCAGCCGATCGTGGCCGACGCCGAGGCCGGATTTGGCGGCGTGCTCAACGCATTCGAACTGATGAAGGCGATGATCGAGGCCGGTGCCGCCGGCGTGCACTTCGAGGACCAGCTGGCCTCGGTGAAGAAGTGCGGCCACATGGGCGGCAAGGTGCTGGTGCCGACCCGCGAGGCGATTGAGAAGCTGAACGCCGCGCGCCTGGCGGCCGACGTGCTCGGTGTGCCCACCCTGCTGGTGGCGCGTACCGATGCCGAGGCGGCCGACCTGCTGACCAGCGACATCGACGCCAACGACCAGCCGTTCGCCACCGGCGAGCGCACCGTGGAAGGCTTCTACAAGACCCGCAACGGCCTGGACCAGGCGATCAGCCGCGGCCTCGCCTACGCCCCGTACGCCGATCTGATCTGGTGTGAAACCGGCAAGCCGGACCTGGAGTTCGCGCGCCGCTTCGCCGAAGCCATCCATGCGAAGTTCCCGGGCAAGCTGCTGGCCTACAACTGCTCGCCCAGCTTCAACTGGAAGAAGAACCTGGACGACGCCACCATCGCGACCTTCCAGAAGGAGATCGCGAGCTACGGTTACAAGTTCCAGTTCATCACCCTGGCCGGTTTCCACGCCCTGAACTACTCCATGTTCAACCTGGCGCACGGCTACGCGCGCCGCCAGATGAGCGCCTTCGTGGAACTGCAGGAAGCCGAGTTCGCCGCGGCCGACCGTGGCTTCACGGCGGTGAAGCACCAGCGCGAGGTCGGCACCGGCTACTTCGATGCCGTCACCCAGGCGATCCAGCAGGGCCAGTCCTCGACCACCGCCCTGACCGGGTCGACCGAGGAAGAGCAGTTCAGCGCCGGGCGCGCGGCCTGAGGATCACCAAGGGCGGCCAGGGAAGGCCGGGGCGGGGGGGGGGGGGGGGGGGGGGGGGAGGGAGGGGGGGGGGGGGGGGGGGGGGGTGGGCTAGTGGAGGGAGAGGCAA
>NZ_JBMOWY010000059.1:0-3910 GCF_049310345.1 Stenotrophomonas sp. GZD-301
GAAAAGCATTTCGACGCCGGGCGCGCGGCCTGAGGATCACCAAGGGCGGCCAGGGAAGGCCGGGGCGGCGGGCGGTCGGAGGGACCGCCCGCCGCTGTCTGTGTGTGGGAGCTGTCCGGTGATCGAGGCGCCGCTCGATCCGCTCAGGGGGAGCGCGTGCATGCGGAAGCGGGATCCAGCTTCGGGGCTTCCTCATAGCGATAGGTTTCAGGATTAAAACTGAGTTTGACCTCCTGCGGCGGGTCTTCTTCGTGCCCGGGTGCTGCACATCCACGCGTGGCAATCAGATCGGGCCACGCTTCCGTGATGATGACGGGCGCAATGACATCCTTGAATTGCCCTTCAAGCACTTTGATGGCCGTGCCATCCCCGCATTGCACAAATCCAAGGTAGTGCACTACGTCGATGTTCCCGTAGTTCGAGCCGAAATGTTTCACGAGTTGGTCTGGTTGACCGTCGGCATTGAGGTCCGGCGTGCCGGCGCTGTAGGTTTGACCAACTGTCAGGCTGTAGATGCAGTCACTGTCCACGCCGGGCGGGCAAGCGCTGACCTTGTCATGCCCTTGCGGAGATATCCCAATCACAACCAGGTCGTCAGCCGCTGTACGTGCGCAATGCTCCTGCAACGCCTGCGTGTCTGCAGCGGCGGAGCACGTGCTGGCTGACAGGAGAAAGGGGGCAAACAGGAAAAATGCTCGCGACATGGATCAAATTCCCGTGGTATCGATCTGAAAACTATTGCGGGAATCCCGCAATGCACCAAGCTCATCGTTGACGACATAATTTCGACCGAGGCGGCCGTCATACGCTGGCCATGCCACCAAGTCATTCTGGGTTCTGTTTGTCGCCGCCGCGTCTGCAAGAAGCCTTGCGGTTATAGCCCGTTCGTGAGCGTCGGTCCACCGCGCCGGAGCGATAGACCAGTCAAGGTTCGCGCTGGCGGCTATTGCATTCCTTATTGAGTTTGGAACGGTCCGACCGGTGACGTGTGCCGGACGATAGATATGCCAGCGCAGAAGGATGGCTATCGCTTTTTCAGACGTGCAGAGCTCACCTAGCGACGCACTGATGTGTATCAACCCTATGGTGATGTTAACGTTGATGGCACGCACATCGCGTAGTCGCAGCCGCACCATGTCCCACATGGCTCGCTGCACGCTGCTGAATGTTCTACCTGCCATCGAAAACCGGTGAAACCAATGCCATGTTTTGAAGTAGTCTGCCTCTGCTACGTCACGACTCACCAAAGGCAGTTGCTGGTTTGCGGTTGCGGTCTGCGCTAATGCCGCAGTCGCTTGTCCAGGTTGAGTTTGCTCGTTGTGCTGGCGTATCCATCCTTCGTACTTGCGTGCGTTGCTGTTCCACAATGCCCCTGTATTGGATGAAACCCAACTGCTTGAAGGAAAAAGGCCAAAATTTCCGAATGCAGACAGATAGTCGGCCTGGTGGCGGTGGAGCAGGTAGGCCAGGAAGCCTGCCAGTTCACCGTTGTCATATCCGCCTTGCGGAAGCAGTCCCATAGTCCAATGGCAGGGGCCAAGCGAGATCAGGGCATCGTCATAGGCGTTGATGCCATCGAACATCCCCATGCACTCCTGCTCGGCAGTTGCCCTCACTACCCGATAAGTGGACGCAGTCAGGCCATTGACGTTGGCGGCCAACGTCACGAGCGTAGTCGTGGGACCAATCAAACGCTCTGGTGTCATCTCTGCTTCAGGCCAGGTGTGTGCGGGTACCTCGCTCCTCGCGCCGCCGTATCCCGGGAAAACAGCATAGCCGCCTAGTACATGGGAATGGTCTTGGCTACGATTTGCTGGATATCGGTAGTGACGTGTGAAATCGCGAGAGAACATCCGCACGTAGCTGACGATCTGCCGACTGGCATTTCTAGTCACGCCCTGCGTAATTTCGTTGTAGTTCCATATGTTGACGCCGTTGACTACCGGCGCGGTGCGTTGCCCGGTAGCGCGCGAAACGTGCCAGGCCTCGATCACCACCGGGCAGCGGTAGTTGTGCTGCAGCCAGTACTCGATCGCCGTGCGGGTACCTGCATTGACCACCCCACTTATCGGGCCAGTGTAACGGGACGCGTTTGCTATGCGATCCAGCGCGCCCACGTAGTAGCTCTCCGGTGGGTTGGAGTTGGGCCGAAGCCCCAGCGTGACTACTTCGGGCGCCGTAGTACCGGCTTGTGGCTGCCAGCCTTGCAGGCGGCCTACATTGACTTGGGCCACATTGGCCATTGCTGCGTAGATCTGGAACTCGCGCACTGCCCATTCGGTGCTGCGACCGAAGTCGCCGTCGGCAGTGTGAATGAACAGGAAGCCCAGTGTGCGCAGGTCATTCTGAAGTTGGCGCACGTGCTGCGGCACTGCCACAGTGGCGCCTCCCTGGTTCTGTGGCGTCTGCGCGGCAGCCGGTGCGGTCGGCGATGGGTTGTTGATCGCGGCCCAGCGAGGGGCCTGGTTGATGGCGGGGTTGCCGTCGTTGTCAGCACGACGAAGATCGTAGTTGCCGTAGAGCATGCTGCATCCGTCCTAGATGTCGTGTTCGTTGCCCAGCGCGCTCACGCCCTCCAGGCTCGGGGTAGTGACGCCAGCAATGTTCATGGCGCGATGGAATCGTTGCAGCGCCATGCGACTCTTGGGGCCGAAGTAGCCATCGATGGCGCCATCGTAGAAGCCCAGGTTCTTGAGCTTGGATTGCAGACCGGCATGCTCAGTAGTCTGTTTTTGCGCTGCAAGGTCCAGATCCCACTCCCAGGGGTGGTTGTCCAGGCCGAACGGATACACCTTCAGTCGACCCTTCTTAACCCCGTCCGGCAAGGGCTGGTTGATCGACCCATCTGCGCTGAGCTCCCCTTCATAGACCTGGCCGCCCAACTCCAGCCGATATGGCTTGCCGGACAACGCGCCGCGCTCGAACTGCTGCGCGACCCTGATGCCGAACTGTTTCGGCGGCAGCACCGTGCCCTTGGGCAAGTGCTTGGGAATCGCCGGGTTGGTGTCCGGCGCCATGAACGGATGCTGCCCGGCCTTGACGGTAAACGTGCCCGGGCAGCTGAAGGTGATGTTGCCGCCCTCCAGCGTGATCGCGCTGTTGCCGGCCTGCAGCACCACCTTCTGCTGGGCCAGGATGTCGATGCGATCGTCGGTGGCGGTCACGGTGATGGCCTGGTCGGCCAGCAGTTCCAGCTCGCCGGTGTTGGACTGCAGGCTCACCGGGCCGTTGGCGGCAATCACCTTGACCGGCCCGGCCTGCGCAAACAGCGCCACGTGCTCGCCGGCCACGGCCGACACGGTTTCCCCCGCGCTGACCTGCAGGTCCTGCTGCACGGTCATCTGCAGGTTCTGGCCGGCGTAGGCCACGGCGCTGGCCGGGGTGGTCCAGACGATGCGGTCCGGCGAGTCGGCCATCAGCAGCGGGGCGGCGAAGCGCTCCACCGGGTCCTGGCCCGGGCTGCGCCCGCCGCCCGGCTTCATGCCGGACTGGCCGTTGACCTGGCTGCCGTACTTGCCCTCGGCGGTCGGGTCGATCCTGGCGCGCAGCTGGGCGGTGCTGGTGAGTGCGCCCAGCGGCGGTACGTCCTGCTTCTGCAGCGTGTCGTGCATTGCTTCCAGCGCCCGCTCGGCGGCGCGCAGCTGCTCGACTGCCTCATGGCTGTCCAGCACCGTGGAGGTGGCGTCCTGGCGGGCACTGGTGGACAGCAGCAGGCCCTGGCCGGCATGCACGTTGCCCCAGCCGTGGGTGGCCAGCTCGAAGCCCTGGCCGCGCAGCGCGCCCCGGCGGGTGTCGCTGTGGTCGATCAGGTAGCCCAGCTCCAGCCGGCTGTCGGCCAGCGAGGTCTGCAGGCGCGTGCGCAGCTGGCCGGTGGTGTCGTCGATCACCCACTGCTGGGTGCCGCTGCCAT
>NZ_JBMOWY010000060.1:0-72761 GCF_049310345.1 Stenotrophomonas sp. GZD-301
CTGCTGCATGCGCAGCGCGTGCTGGAGCAGCCCGCTGACCGGCAGCGATACCGCCTTGGGCTCGCCGGTGGAACCGGAGGTGTGCAGTATCGAGGACACCGCCCCGTCGACCACCGGACCCACCTCGCCCAGGCGGTCGGTGTCCGGCGCGTCCAGGTCCAGTACCTGCGCCGCTTCCAGCGCCGGCACCGCCCCCTGCCGCAGCAGACAACCGCTGCGGCCGTTATCGAGCATGTAGCGCAACCGGGCCGAAGGATAGTCCGCATCCAGCACCAGGAAGGCCGCGCCGACGCGCAGGCAGGCCAGCATCGCCACGATCAGCGTGGCGCGGTCTTCGATCAGCAGACCCACCGCAGCGCCCGGCCCCTGCCCGCGCTGCTGCAGACGTACCGCCAGCCGCTCCAGCCGGGCCAGCAGCGTGGCGTAGTCCACCACGGTCTCGCCCTGCAAGGCGATCGCCTGCGGCGGGTGCGACTGCAGCCGCGCAAACAGCTTCGCCGTGCTGTGCCGTGCCTCCGGCAGCGCCTCCTGCAATGGCACCGGCGCGGACAGCGCAGCGAGCGGTACGTCCGGTGCGGCCAGCAGCTCACCGAGCGTGTCACGGTAGTGCGCGCAGATCGCTTCAATGCGCGCGTGTTCAAATATGTCCGACGCGTACTCGGCCACCAGCGTCAGCGTGTCGCCGGTGTCGACCAGATTGACGGTGAGATCGAACTTCGCGGTCTGGTGCGGGAGTGCCTCCACCTGCGCCGCATGGGGACCGAAAGGAATGGCGGCGGCAACATCCTCGCCGGTTTCATAGGCGTAGACCACTTGGAACAATGCCGAACGCTGCATGCGCTGGCTGGGCGACAACTGCTCCACCTGCTGCTCGTACGGTATGCCCTGCCCCGCCTGGGCGGCCAACGACACACGCTTGGCCATCCCCACCAACTGGCGGAAGCTGGTCGTCGTGTCCACCTGCAGGCGGACCACCAGCATGTTGACGAAGAAGCCGACCAGTGCGTGGACATCGGGATGCTCACGGTTGGCTGTCGGCGTACCTACGCTGACCTCGCGTGCGCCGGTCAGCCTGGCCAGGCAGGCAGCGAAACCGGCCAGGCCCACTGCGTAGCGGCTGGCACCCTCATCGCGCGACAGGCCACGCAGTGCCTGTGCCAGCCCGACAGGCAACGGCACCACGACCGTGGCCCCCTGCCCGGTCGGTACCGCCGGGGATGGATGATCCGGCAGCAGTTCGACCAACGGTGCGGCGTGGCTCTCCGCCGGTTGCGGGGCGTCCAGACCTGCGGGCCTGCCGCGCTCCCATGCTGCGAAATCCAGGTAGCGGATCGCCGGCACCGGCATCAACGGGACCTGCCCCCGCACAAAAGCCGCATACGCCGTCGACAGCTCCTTCATCAGGATGCCCAACGACCACCCATCGTTGACCACATGATGCGTGTTGAGCAGCAGCAGGGTGCGCTGCGACGGCAACTGGTACACATCGGCGCGCAGCATCGTGCCACTGATCAGGCGGAACGGCGTCCCGATGCGCCCGGGCAGCGATGCCTGCACTGCCGCTTCGGCCTCCTGCGTCGACAGCGCCCGCAGGTCGTGAACGGTCAGGTCGGCCGGTGCCACCGGGTGAATCCGCTGGACCGGCTCGCCATCGACCAGATGGATGCCCGTACGCAATACGGCGTGGCGTTCGAGCAGCCACGCCAGCGCCTGGCGCAGCGCAGGCAGTGCCAGCGCGCCATCAACTCGGAACGCGTAGGGCAGGTTGTACTGACTGGAGGCCGGATCAAGCATCTGCAGGAACACCAGCCGCGACTGCGCGAACGACAGAGGGCCTTCGTCACCCGCATGCACCGGAATCCCAGGGGCCGTCGGGGCGCCATGCCCGGCCCGCGCTTCCAGATGATCCGCAGCGGCGATGCAGAAGTCTTCCAGCCGCGGTCGCTCGAGCAGCACCACCAGCGCCACGTCGGCGTTGAACCGGGCGTTGAATCGGGCGATGAAGCGTATTGCCGCGATCGAGTGCCCGCCGATCGAGAAGAAGTCGTCGTCCAGACCGATCCGTGTCTGCTGCAGTTGTTCTTCCCAGAGCGTGGCTACTGCCTGCTGCAGTGCATTCTCCGGCGCACGGTGGACGTGGGCCGGCCCTGGGCCTGAAAGCGCAGCGAGGATCGCGGCATGATCGATCTTGCCCGACGCTGTCAGCGGAACGTGGTGGGTCACCCAGATGCGGCTCGGCACCATGTACGCCGGCAGCCGGCCATGCAGCGCGTTCTGCAGCGACGCGGCAGTCAGTGCATCGTCTGCCGCAACGCAGGCATACAACGCGACCTCGCCGTTCTCACCGCGCTGCACGCCAACGGCCGCAAGACGGACCCCCGCACAGCCCATCAGGGCCGTTTCTATCTCCCCCGGCTCGATACGGTGGCCATTGAGCTTGATCTGTCGGTCGTTGCGACCGAGGAACAGCAGCTGGCCAAGACGGTCGCGCCGGCACAGGTCGCCGGTGGCGTACAGGCGGCTACCGCTTGCGCCAAAAGGATTGGGCAGGAAGCGCTCGGCGGTGGCGCCGGCACGACCAATGTAGCCGTAGGCCAGGCCGCTGCCCTCGATGTACAGCTGCCCTGGCGCGCCATCCGGTACCGGGCGCAACGCGTCATCCAGCAGATGCACCCGGTTGCCGGCCAGCGCCGTACCGAGCGGTGGTCCAAACGGCAGCGCGTCTTCGGACGGCGCGGTGTGCTGGGTACCGGCCAGCACACACATGCTGGCCTCGGTCGGCCCGTAGGTATTCGTCCACGCCGCCTGCGGGCACAGCCGCAGCCACTTCCGTACTGCGTCGGCCGAGGCCGCTTCACCGCCGACCACCACCGAGCGCACCCCGCGCAGTGATTCGGCGCCAGCCTCGTCCAGCTGGAAGGTCAGTGCATGCCAGTACGCGGTAGGCAGGTCGAGGATGGTCGCCGCATGCGTCTGCACGTAGCTGCAGAACTGACGTGGATCAAGCAGGCGCTGCGCCGGCAGCAGCAGGCACGCTCCGCTGACCAGGGCGGTGAACACCTCCTCCACGAAGGCATCGAACGCCGGTGCGTTGAACTGCAGCACGCGGTCGTCCGGCCCCAGCCCCCACAACTGCTGCATGCGCAGCGCATGCTGGATCAGGCCGCTGACCGGCAGCGCCACCGCCTTGGGTTTGCCGGTGGAACCGGAGGTGTGCAGTATCGAGGACACCGCCCCGTCGACCACCGGGCCCGGTGCACTGAGGGCATCGGTATCCGACGCGTCCAGGTCCAGCACCCGCGGCGCGGTCAGCGGCGGCACCGCCCCCTGCCGCAGCAGGACGCCGCACCGGGCGCTATCGAGCATGGTGCGCAGACGCGCCGCCGGGTAGCCGGTGTCCAGCACCAGGAATGCCGTACCGGCGCGCAGACAGGCGAGCATCGCCACGATCAGCGTGGCGCTGTCTTCGATCAGCAGGCCGACCACCTGGCCTGGCCCCTGGCCGCGCTGCTGAAGGCGCGTCGCAAGGCGTGCTGCCCTCCCCAACAGCGTGCCGTAGTCGAGCACGGTCTCACCCCGCAGCGCGATCGCCTGCGGCGGGTGCGCCTGCAGCCGCGCGAAGAGGTCGGCGGTGCAGTGCTGCGGCTCCAGCAGCGTCTCCTGCAATGGCACCGGTGCGAACAGCGCGGCGAGTGGAACATCCGGTGCCGCCAGCAACGCCTCCAGGGTATCTCGGTACTCCGCGCAGACCGCTTCAATGCGCGCGTGCTCGAATACGTCCGATGCATACTCGGCCACAAGCAGCAGCGCATCACCGCTCTCGACCACGTTGACCGTGAGGTCGAACTTGGCCGTCTGGTGCGGCAAGGCATCGGCGACCGCGACGTAGGGACCAAACCGCATCGGCTCGGTCGCCGCGGCCATCGCATCATAGGAAAACACGACCTGGAACAGACCACTTCGCTGCGGGCGCGACGCACTCTGGAGACGCTCCACCAGCTGCTCGTACGGCACGCTCTGGTGCGACTGCGCTTCGGCCACGGTCTGCCGGGCCGCGCGTACCAGCGCACGGAAGCTGGCGTGGCCATCCACCTGCAGCCGGATCACCAGCATGTTGACGAAGAAACCAACCAAACCCTGCGTTTCGGCGCGGGTACGATTGGCCGTCGGCGTACCGAACTGCACCGTGGCTGCATTGCCCAGCCGCGAAAGGACGACCGCAAAAGCAGCCGCCGCCACCGCATAGCCGGTTGCACCTTCCTCTCGCGCCAACGCACGCAGCGCAACCGAACTGCGGCCGTCCAACGCCAGCGCGACAGTGCTGCCCGGCGAGCCTGCCGCCCTGCCCCGTGGTTGGTCGTAGGCAAGCACAGCGGTGCTGTCCACGTCCACCAGCTGCTGCTGCCAGTACGCAAAATGCCGTTCGGCATCCCGTTCCGCAGTGCGCTGTTCCCACGCGGCAAAGTCCAGGTACCGGATCGGCAGGGCCGGCAAGGCCGGCACCTTGCCCTCGGCGAACGCCGCATAGGCAACGGAGAGCTCGGCCTTGAAAATGCCCAGCGACCAACCGTCGCTGGCGATATGGTGCATGGTGATCAGCACCAGCGTCTGTTCGCCCGGGAGAAGTGCCAGTTCGACGCGAAGCATGCGGCCTGCGTCCAGCGCGAACGGAGCACCGGCGCGCTCGGCCATCCACGTACGCAAGGCGCCCTCGACCGCCGACACTGGCACGTCGCGAAGGTCGCAGGCGTCGATCGCTACTTCGCCAGTAGGATGGATGCGCTGAACCGGCTCGCCATCGACCAGATGAACACCACTGCGCAGTACCGGATGGCGATCCAGCAACCAGGCCACTGCCTGGCGCAGCGCTGCGTGGTCCAGCGCCCCCGCGACCCGGAACGCAAACGGCATGTTGTACTGACTGGACGCCGGATCGAGCAATTGCAGGTAGGCAAGCCGCGACTGTGCGAACGACAGCGGCCCCTGATCGCCGGCTACCGGCGAAATACCCGCGCGCTCCTCGCTGCGGCGGCTGCGGCGGTGGGCATTGAGCAGCTCAAGGTCGAGATCGGTGATATCCATGCAGCTCAGGCATCTCCAGGGGTGGCAAACGTGCCCGGTGCGAGCCATTCCGCGCATTGCCGGGCCAATACCGCCACATGCGGTGCGTCCATCATCGAGTAGTGGTTGCCCGTGCACTGACGACGTTCGAATCGCTCGCGGGCGAGCGACCGCCAGCCGCGGTCAGACAGGTCCATTCCGGCGCCGATGTAGTGCACGGCACGCACGGTCGTCGTCATCCGATGCGCTGCAAGCGCTTCGGCATTGGCAGCGAGCACCGAGTGCAGGGCGGCGAGTGCCTCGGGGTCGCTCTCCAGCGCCGCAGCGTTGCGCTCCATTTCCTGCAAGGCGGCTCGGTGATCTTCATCCTCATCAGGCGCCGAGGTGCTTTCGGCATGGACAAAGCCGCCGTCCGCAGCGCATGGCGTGCCGTCGATCACCAGCAGCAGCGACGGCGGCTCGGACAGCGCTTCCGCGCGCGCCGTCATCAGGGTGGCTACCACGCCCCCGAGCGACCACCCCCCCAACCGGTACGGCCGACCGCGCTGAATGCTGCGGATGGCGTCCAGGTATCGCTCGGCAAGATCGTCCAGCGCGTGCCGCCGCGATTCGCCGTTCAGGCCCGGGTGACGAAGGGCATACACCGGGTACGTCGGTTCCAGCGCCTGCACCAGCGGGAGATAGCAACCCACCCCTCCCCCTACCGGGTGCACCAGAAACAGCGGAACGCCCTGGTCGCCGCCGCCCAGGCGCACCACGACATCGGTCCTGTACGTTTCTGCCGCGCCCATCCGCGCAGGACCGCCGTGCAACGTGGCAATGCTTTCTGCGCTGATTCTCATGCGCGTTCTCCACTGCCGGCGGCCGCGTCGCGGCGCACACGCGCCCGGTGCGCCTCCAGAAGAAGTCGTGAGCTGGTCATGATGTCTTCGCCATACGTCTCGTCGCGGTCCAGCGCTGCGCAGAACGCCGACAGTTTCGGGAAAAGCAGGAGCGTGGCCATATCGATATCGCACTCGTAGATGCGCTCCAGCTCTGCCACCACGCGCATGGCGGCGATCGAATCACCCCCGACGGCGTTGAACTCGTCGTTGCGCTGCACGTCGTCCACGCCCAGGACCCGCTTCCAGACCGAGACGACCACATGCTCGGTGGCCGATTGCGGCGCGCCGCCACGATCAACAGGGGCAGCCGCGACGGGAGGATTGCCGCCGTTGCCGGTGCGCCCCTCAGCAACGCGTGCAGCGTCACGATAGGCAACGTATCCGGACGGTGGCTCCGGCAAGGCGCCTTGCGGATCGTCGGCAATGGACGCGATGCAGTACTCGAACAGCGCGGCAATCCGACGCCCGTGCTCGCGTTCCTGCGGCGGCACGCCCAGGAAGCCGTAGATGCGCTTGTCACCTGCATCGGTCCAGAAATTGACGGCGTAGCTGAGACTGTTGACCGCCACGCCGGTGCGTGCCGTCATCTGCAGGGGAAGCGATTCGCCCAATGCGTCGTAGTTGTGGAAGTGCAGGTAATTGAACAGCACCTTCGGGCGCGCGACCTCCCCGGTTGCGGCAATCACCGCACTGAGCGGGAAACGTCGGTACGGCGCCAGTTCGGCCTCACTGCGCGCGGTGGTTGCGACCAGCGATCGCCAATGGCGGTGCCGATCCGTGCGGACGCGCAGCGGCAGGGTATTGAGGAACAAGCCGAGCGCCTGGGTACCCCCGGCCAGCTCCGGCCGACCATTGAAAGGCACACCGGTGATGACGTCGGTTGAACCGGTCACCAGGGCCATTACGTGGCAGTGCACCGCCAGCAGTACCGCCTTGACCGACACCTTGAGGGACACGGCCAGCGACTGAAGCTGGGCCGACCGCTCCGGCCCTATCTGCAGCTCGATTGCCCCGGCGTCATTCTCCGTCACGGCGTCCTGCAGTACCGGAATGTCGCGACAGTGCACGTCCTGCAGATACGCCTGCCAGAAGCCCCGCTGCGTCACGCTGGCCTCGGCCGCCCGTTCCAGGGCGATGAACTCGCGGTAGCGGAGGCGCGGTGCAACCGCAGGACGCTCCTGGCCCGCGCGGCACTGGGCATACAACGACAACGTGTCCACCGTGATCTGGGCTTCGCTCCAACCGTCCAGCAGTGCATGGTGGAAGCTGTAGGACATCACAGAACGCGTCGCGGAGAAGCGATGGATCGCGCAACGGATCGGCGCGTGACGCTCCATGTCGAAGCCTCGGGCCAGGTCCTCCCGCGCCCATGCCTCGATACACGCCTGCATCCGGGTGTCGTCGCTTTCTGCGACGTCGATGAGCTCCACCGGCACCGACCGTTCGCGGCGGACAACCTGCAGCGGCTCGCTGTAACCGGTGATGTGGAACGTGGATCGGCAGGTATCCGCCTGGGCAAGGACGCTCTGCAGGCAATCGCGCAACAGAGGTGCATTCGCGTTGCCGTCAAGCCATACGTGGATGACATCGAAGTACAGGCGCTGCGAGGCGTCACGCGAGTGGTAGAACATGCCGGCCTGCAGCCGGCTCATCGGGTATGCGGCGTCGGCATCGGCCGGCAGTCGCGCGCGGTCCGCGCTGGCGACCAGGTCGAACGGCCCGATGTCCTCATTGCGCGCCACGCCGTGGTGGCAGTGTGCAGCCAGCTCGGCCAGGGTCTGGTGGGCGAACAGGTCTTCCACGGCAAACTGCACCTCGCGCTTTGCCGCACGCGACTGCGCGACCAGGCAGAGCATGGAATCCCCCCCCAGCTCGAAGAAGTTGTCGTCGCGGCGGACCACGCCCCCCAGGGTCTCCTGCCATACCTCCAGCAGGATCGCCTCGATGCGTTCCAGCGCCGGATCGGTTCCATTCTCCGTCTGCAGTACCTGGAACGCAGCTGGCTCGATGCCCATGTCCGCTCCCCGCACCGGGGCGGCAGTCACCAGGAACCGCGACGGCAGCGCCTTGGCAGGCACGCGCGACGCGAGATGCTCCCGCAGTGCCGCGGCGCTGTAGGTATGGCGCCCATCCAGCACCAGCGATGCGGAGATGACGCAACGCCCAGGGTCATCTTCGCGCTGCGCACGCGCGGCCACGACACCTTCGAGCGCAAGCAGCTCACGCTCGACCTCGCCCAGATCGAAGACCACCCCCTGATGCTCCACACGCAGGTGTTCATGTCCCAGCAGACGCAGACCACCGTCCGGATCATGGCTCGCCCACGCACCGGTCCGCAGCAGCCGCGCCCCTGCGCGGGTGGCATACGGATCGGGGATGAAGCGCTCGGCCGTGCGACGCGCATCGCCCGCGTAGCCCCATGCCACGGCCACGCCCCCCAGCAGCAGCTCACCCGGCATGCCCGTATCGACCGGGCCGGCATGTGGGTCCAGCACCACGGCGGATGCCGTGTCGAACCGACTGGATGTTCCGCTGCGCACGTGGCAGATGCTGCCATCGACGATCCGCTCGGGCATACGCAGCAGATACCTGTAGTCCACATTGCCCTCAGCATGCAGGCGACGTGGGGCGTCGAGATCGCCCAGTCCGAGGCGATGCAGCACCTGGCCTGCGCCCTCGTCGCTGCGCAGGGGAATACCGTCCACCTGCACCTGTGGCGTGCCGACATCGGCGCTCAGGCACTGCGCCAGCTGGACCATCACCCGGTCAAAGATCGGCAGATGGGGGTCCGAGCCCCAGCCGGCCAGGTTGGCCAGCTGGCCGGTCACCGACAGTCCGGCCAGGACCGCCTCGGCTGGAAACACGATCTGCACCGGCGCGGCACCGCCGGGACCCACCTCCACACGGACCAGGCGCGACAGCGGCATCTGCGACATGGGGGTGTCGTCGCCGGCATCGGTCAGGCGCTCTACATCAAGCACCGTCGGCACCACGCCCTGCAGCGCCGCGTGCCAGGCGCCATCGGTGACGATGATCTGCACCCCCAGCTGTTCGGCATGGGCGGGGCCCCCATCCAGGACTGTCTCCGGGTCCAGCACCACGCAGCACGCGCCCCGATGCAGCAGTGCCAGCAGCAGCAACGACTGGGCCTCACAGGGTTGGCCGGCCAACCCGACCCGCGAATGGCAGCCGATGCCGGCCGCCGCAAGGATGCGGATCAGCGAGGCCAACCGCTGTCGTCCTTCCACGCTTGCCGGTTGCGCCGGCCATTCCAATTCAGGCGAGGGGGCTGCCTGCAGGTCGGGCGTTGCCTGGAGACCCAGGTCGGCAAGCAGGGTCAGCGGGGCGCTGATCGCTGCCTCCAGCAGCCGCACATACGCGTCGGCGAAGTGCGCCACCGTCTCGGTACTGAATGCCTGTGTACGGTATTCGATGTTGATTGCCAGTTGGCGGCGCCTGGACAGCACGGTCAGCAGCAGGTCGTACCGCGCCTCATGCAGTTCGCAGTGATAGGGCTCGAAGACCAACCCGCCGGACTGGAACCCCAGGCCGGTACCGCTGCTTTCGGTCTGATAGGCAAACATCGCCTGGGTGAACGGCTGTTGGCTGCCGCGTGCGCCTTCAAGTGCGCGGGTAACGGCATGGAACGGTACGGTCTGGTGCTCGCGGGCCAGCCGGAACTGGGCGTCCATGCTGCGCAGCAGGCCGCTGAAGCTCTGCCACGGCTCGCGCCGGTGGCGCAGCAGCACGGTATTGACGAAATAGCCGATCACTTTCTCCAGATCGAGCTGATCGCGTGCCGACGTCGGCGTACCCACGCACAGGTCGTCCTGCAGGCAGAAGCGCGACAGCACTTCGACGTAGGCCGACACCATCACCACGAACACGGTGGTGCGGTGCGCCGCGGCGAAGGCATGCACCTTGGCCGACAGCGCCTCGGGAAGCTCGCACAGGTGGTTGCCAACGGCGTGGGCGGCGGTGCCCTGGCAGGGTGGCATGCCCGTCCAGTGCAGCCGCGAGCGCGCGCCCCGAAGAAGGCCTTGCCAATGTTCAAGCCCTTTCTGCCGGCTTGCCCGGCCGGCGTCACTGGCCTGCCACAGGGCAAAGTCCAGATGCCGCGGCGCCACCGAAGGCGGGGGCAGCGGAGCACCGCGCAACAGCTGCGCGTAGCGCGTCTGCAGTTCTTCCTGAAACAGCCCGATCGACCAGCCATCGAAGACCATGTGGTGGGTGATCACGATCAGATAGCTTGAAACGGCATCCGCCTGCAGCAGGTGCAGCCGGTACGGAAGCTCCGTGCGGATATCCAGCGGCGCATTGACCAGCGCGTCGATGCGCGCGTCCAGGGCGCCCGCATCCACCGTTTCGACCTGCAGACGCACGCCATCCAGCGGTTGCGGCACCTGCCAGGCTACATCGCCCTCAACGACGACCCGGCAGCGCAGCGCTTCATGCCGCTCGGCGATGCCTACCAGCGCCTGCTCCAGCATGAGGCCGTCCACCGTACCTCCGGATATCTTCAGCACCAGCGGCACGTTGGCATGACGGGCACCGCCACCATTGAGGGCCAGCCACAAGCTCTGCTGATACTCCGACAGCGGCGCGCGACCCGCGTCACTCACCCGTGCAATGGTCGATGCCGACGCCAGCAGTCCTTCTTCGGCCAGCAGGCGCGCAACGGCATCCTGGTCTTCGCTGGTAATGCGGATCATCCCTTGGCCTCCAACAGGTCCCGGTCCGCCCCGTCGCGGACGGCAGCACCTGCCGGCGGCGCTGCCTGGCGCTCGCTGGACAACCGCACCAGCAGTTCGGCCGCACGCATCGCGCGTCGTCCGTTATCCGGATCGTCACGCAGCGCTGCCGCAAACTCGGCGATGGTGGGATTGGCATACATCAGGCCCACCGGTGCCGATACCGCCAGGGCCCTCTCCACCCGCGCGGTGATCTGCATCGCCTGGATAGAATCGCCACTCACCTGGAAGAAGTCGGTGTGGCGGCCCATATCCACGCCGAGCACCTCCGACCACAGCGACGCCAGCACGGTTTCCAGGTCACCGTCGGGGGCTTCGTGCTCACGTGCAGACCGACCACCCCCTACCACGAGCAACGCGGCTTCATCGAGTTGCCCTGTGGCATCCAGCGGCAGGCAGTCCAGAGCCTGGTAGTGGTCCGGCACCTGCTGCGGCGGCAGGGTCTGCGCGGCGTGGCGACGCAGCTCCTGCCAATCCGGTGCGATGCCCGCCGTTGCCGGCACCACGAAGGCGACGAGGTGCTCGTGATCCGGGCCGGTCACCTTGCGGACCACGACATCGCCCACCTGGGCATGCACGGCGAGATGGTGTTCGATTTCGGCCGGCACAATGGCGAAGTTCCGGTGTCTGGTGCACTGAACGCCCGCCCCCAGCCATTCCAGGGAGCCATCGGGCAGCAGACGCGCCAGCACACCACTGCGATATCCCCGGTTGTGATCACCGCCGACGATACGCGCGTCGTACAGCAACACCTCGCCAATCACGCCAGGCGGGACCGCATGGCCATGCGCGTCGACGATCTGCAGTTCCGTCTCCATTGCCATGTTTCCGGCGTTCCCCGCATCCGCGAGGTCAAGCAGGGTCTGCAGGGCCACGACGGGTATCGCGGACGTCGGTCCGGCAGCCAGCGCGATCCGCACCACGGCTCCCGCCGCGCCCGCCGGCTGCGGTACCGTTTCCGCACCGGTCCCCAGAGTGCCCAGCAGGGCCAGGAGGTGCTGTGCAGGATCGGCGATGTCCAGCTCGACCCGGCTACCTGGCCCCACCCCACGCTGGCGCAGCGCAGCTGCCACCGTGGCGATCCGCTCACCCAAGTCGCGGTGGCGGAGGCGCGCGTTGCCGAGCCGCAGCGCAGGCACCGCGCCGATCTTGTCTGCGGCAGTGGCCAGCGCAGTGGACAGCGGCACGGGGCGCACCGCCGGCCCGGGAAGTTCGCCCCAGGAGCTCGGCCGTGCGGCCTCGCCGTCGGCATCGAGGGTATCGAGTACCCGGGCGTAGATCCGCGCGACGCTTTGAGCGACGCGTGCGGTGTAGCGGTCGGCGAGGAACGACAGCGCGCCTCCGACGGACTGGCCCTGTGGGTCAACCTGGAAGTTCACGCACAGCGGCAGGCTGGTTTCGGCGATGCCACCACGCTGATCCAGATCCAAGCGCGGTTGCCCGGTGGCGAGCCGCTCATAGACATGGAACTTGGTGAAGTTGAACAGCACATCGAACGGCAGGCGAGCGCTTGCCGACTGGGTCAGCGAGGCCACCGGGAAGCGCCGATGGCGTTCCACCGCCTGCTCGTGCGCGAACGTCATCCGGATCGCGTCGGCCCAGCGCTCGCCTGCGACGTGCTGGGTGAACGGCAATGCATTGAGGAACACGCCCAGCACCGCGTCGCCATCGGCATGGTCGAGACGTCCGTGCGCGATCAGCCCGGAGGTCACCGTGTTCTGCCCGGTAGCGATCGCCATCGCGGTGGCATGCACCGCCAGCAGCACG
Source organism: Stenotrophomonas sp. GZD-301 (assembly GCF_049310345.1). NCBI lineage: Bacteria > Pseudomonadati > Pseudomonadota > Gammaproteobacteria > Lysobacterales > Lysobacteraceae > Stenotrophomonas > Stenotrophomonas sp. GZD-301. The sequence continues at coordinate 12,464 of NZ_JBMOWY010000060.1, forward strand.
GTGCGCAGCGGAACCTGCAGCCGCGCGGCCAACGCGAACAAGCGCGTGGCGGTATGCGCGGGGATCGCGATCTCCGCGTGCAGAATGGTCTTTCCGGCAAACAGCCCGTTGGGCTCCCCGGCCTGTTCCAGATGGAGGTAAGGCGCAATCACGGCCGGCGCACTGCGTGCAAGTTCACCCTGCCAGAACGCGCGTGCGTCTTCGTCTGCCAGGGCGCGCAGTTCGGCGTCGATGTAATCTCGGTAGAGGCTTTTCAACGGTTCCAGCGTGGTAGAGCTAGGCCCGCCGTGATAGAGGCTCAACAGCTCCGTGACCAGGCTGGCCTCGCTCCAGCCATCCAGCAGCGCATGGTGAAAGCTCAATCCCAGCGCAAATCCGCGCTCGCCCAACACACAGACGTAATAGCGGATCCACTGCGGATCATCGCCACGGAAACCCCGCACATGCTCCTGATCGACCCATGCATCGATCACGGCCGCCTGCGCGTCAGGCGCCAGATCACTGGCGTCTTCGATCTCCAGCTCAGGTTCGAGGTCACGATAGACGCACTGCAACGGCAGCTCGTACTCGGCAACGCTGAAGCGGGTGCGCAGTGCCGGATGGCGCGCGACCACCGCACGCAGTGCCGCCACGAAACGCTCGCGGTCGAACGTCTCGCCAACGGTGTACCGGATGACATCGTGATAGGTGGGTGACTGCGCGGCATACGCATTGTGGAACAGCATGCCCGCTTGCATGTGACTGAGCGGATACGCGTCCTCAACCCCGTCGGGCAACCGTGCGCGCACGTCGTCATCCACCAGCGCGAACGGCGCGGTGAGGCGCGCAGGCGTGTGGATGGCGGGAGCACGGGGTGTCGTCACCTCTGCCAGCCTGGCCACGGTCTGCCGCTCGAACAGTGCCTCCAGGGCGAACTGAAAACCCTGCTGCTGTGCCTGGGCCTTGATCTGGATGCTGAGGATCGAGTCACCGCCCAACGTGAAGAAGTTCTCGTGCCGGCCCACCTGCTCGACCTCCAGCACCTGCGCCCAGATCCGCGCCAGCGCCTGTTCCACTTCGCCCTGCGGTTCTTCGTGCTGCGCATCCGATGCCGCAGCCCCCGGTACCGGCAGCGCCGCCTTGTCGATCTTGCCGTTGGCCGTCAGTGGCAGCCGGTCAAGCCCCACGTACAGTGCCGGCACCATGTACTCGGGCAACCAGTCGCCGAGATAGCGCTGCAGCTCCCCCGCGGCCGGCACGGCATGACCCGGCCGCGCGACGAGGTAGGCCACCAGCCGCTTGCCGTCGCCCGCGCTGTGCACCTGCACGCTCACCGCGCCCAGCTGCGGATGGCCGGCCAGTGCACGCTCCACTTCCCCCAGTTCGATGCGGAAGCCACGTACCTTTACCTGCGCATCCTCGCGCCCCAGGTACTCCAGCGTGCCGTCGGTGCGGTAGCGCACCCGGTCGCCGGTGGCGTACAGCCGTGCTCCGGCTTTGCCGCCGAAGGGATCCGGTACGAACCGCTGCGCGGTGGGCGCCGCATGGCCCACATAGCCCATGCCCACGCCGCTGCCGCCCACGAACAGCTCGCCCACCGTGCCCGGCGGCACCAGTTGGCCATACGCGTCGAGCACGTATGCAGTGCGCCCGGCCACGCCGCGCCCGATCGGCACACTGCCCTGCCCGTTCCATCCGTTCAAGGCCAGGCAGCAGCTGAACGTGGTCGCCTCGGTCGGGCCATAGCCGTTCACCAGCGTGCCGCTGAACGGCAGCGCCAGGTACCGCTGCACATGCGCCGGCGACAGCGCATCGCCGCCCGCCAGCAGGTAACGCAGCCCCTTCAACCCCTGCGGGTGCTCGTCGACCATCAGCTGGAACAGCGCCGCCGTCAGCCACAGCACGGTCACGCCGTTGGCCTCGATCAGCCGACCCAGCTCGCTCAGCGAGACCCGCCCTTCCGGCGCCATCACCAGCCGCCCGCCATTGAGCAGCGCACCCCAGATCTCGAACGTGGAGGCATCGAACGATACCGGCGCCAACTGCAGCAGCACATCGTCCTGCCCCAGCGTCACGTAGTCCTGGCCGCTGACCAGATCGACGATGCCGCCATCGCTGACCAGCACGCCCTTCGGCCGACCGGTCGAGCCGGAGGTGAACATCACATAGGCCGCGCTGCGGCCGCTGCGCCCGGCCCACTCGTAACGCTCACCGCCGGCAATGGCCGTCTCCAGACGGGACCACGGCACGACCGGCGCCAGCGCCCACTCCGGCGCCTGGTCGCTCACTAGCCAGGCGACCTGGGCATCGGCCTGCATCGCGCGCAGGCGCTCGTCCGGATAGCTCGCATCCAGCGGCACATACGTGCCACCGGTACGCACGATGCCCAGCAGCGTTGCCACCAGCCAACGCGAGCGGGCAAGGCTGACGCCCACGCGCATGCCCGGCCGCACCCCGCTGCCGTGCAGCGCCGCAGCAATCGCCGCGCTGGCCGCCTCCAACTGCGCATAGCTCAAGGTGCCGTCGGCGTCCTGCACGGCGATGGCATCGGGCACCGCCCGCGCGGTCTGTGCGAAGCCACCACTCAGACTGTTGTCGCCCTCGCCAGGCGTCCCGGCCCAGACCAGCAGCTGCTGGCGGTCACCGTCCGGCAGGAAGTCCACGCCATCGTTGCATGCCGATGGATCGGCCAACAGGTGATCCAGTACGTCGGCATAGATGGCGGCAATGCGTTCGATCTGCACCGGCGAGAACACCGCGCGATCCGCCTCCAGGACCAGCCGCAGCGTCTCCGTTCCGGGCAGCTGCATCGCCTGCAGGATCAACGGGTAGCTGGAATGCTCGAAGCCGCCCCCGCGATCCACGATTGCAGCGGATTCACTGCCGTACTCATCGCCATAGACATGGAAATGGGTGAAGTTGAACAGCGTGTCGAACAACGTGCCGCCCTCATGCAGACGCATGATGTCCGACAGTGGCAGCCGCCGGTGGGGCCATAGCGCCTGCTCCTGGTCAAAGGCTGCCCGGATCAGGTGCGTCCAGTCCCGACCGGCCGTTGACAGCCGCAGCGGCACACTGTTGAGGAACAGCCCCAATACTGCATCGCCACCGTCCTGTTCGGGACGGCCATTGGTGACCAGGCCGCTCACGACTTCGTGCTTTCCGGTGAGTACGGCAATGGCTTTCAGATGTACCGCCAGCAGCACGCTCTTCAGCGGCACCTCCAGCTCGCGTGCCAGCACCTTCAACCGCGCCGAGGCAGCTGCGTCCACCGGCACGTCGACGCGGGCAACCACCTCGGTGTCGCCGCGCGGCTCGAACGGGCGGGTCCGCTCGAAGAGCACCGGCCGTACCTCGATCAGGGCCGTCGCCCAGAACAACCTGTCTGCGGACTCGTCTGCGCGCGCCTGCTGCTCCAGCGCGATGAAGTCGGCGTAACTGCACGCCTGCGCTGCTGCCTGCACCGCGTTGCCGCCCAACGTCTGTCGGTACAGATCGATGAACTCACGGGTCAGTCGCGCTGCGCTCCAGCCGTCGAGGACGGCATGGTGGCAGCTGTAGATGAGGTTGAAGACCCCATCGTCCAGCCGCTGCACACAGACCCGGAACAGCGGCTCGTCCATCCAGTCGCCAAAGCCGCGTGCATGTTCCTGCTCCACCCACGCCTGCAGCGCGCCCGCTACCTGGCTGGCATCAAGCTGGCGTGAATCGCAGACGTCCAGTGGTACCCGGCCCTGACGGCGAACCACCTGTATCGGCTGCTGCGGGCGGGAGAGGTCGAAGCCCGTCCGCAGGATTTCGTGCCGCTGGCCCAGCGCCTCCCATACCGACGCGAGGTGCTGCCCGTCGAACGGCAAGCGCAGCGTATGCACCTCGATGTTGTGGTACACCGCGTCATCGGCACCCAGGCTGCTGTGATACAGCATACCCATCTGCGTTCCACTGACCGGGTAGGCATCCTCGTAGCGGTCGCGCAGGCTATCGGCCAGCGCAGGGTCGACCAGGGCAAACGGCGCACGTCGCGGTGCGCTGCCGTCCGCCGCCTCCCGGCGGGCAAGCTGGGCAAGCAGGCGCACCGTCTGCGTACGCAGCAGGTCGGCCAGGCTGAACACGATGCCCACGTCCTGCGCCTTGGACTTGATCTGGATGCTGCGGATCGAGTCGCCCCCAAGCGCGTAGTAGTTGTCATCGATGCCGACTTCTTCGACCTCGAGCACGTCCGCCCACACCGCCAACAGGCTCCGCTCCATCTCGTTCTGCGCCGCTACCGCGCCGAACCGGCGCGGTAGCGGGGTGGTCTCCACCGCCAGCAGCGCACGGCGGTCGCGCTTGCCGTTGACGTCAAGCGGCAGCGCAGCCACGGCGGCGTAGCGCGCCGGCACCATATAGGCCGGCAACAGGGCGGCGAGATGCTCGCGCAGCGCCTCAAGCTCGGGCAGCGCATTGCCTGCAGGGCGCACGAACGCCATCAACTGGGTACCACTGTCTTCCTGGCATGGCACCACCACCGCTTCAGCGAGCAATGGATGCCGCGCCAAGGCGACCTCGATCTCTCCAATTTCGATGCGGTAACCGCGCACCTTGACCTGGTTGTCGCCCCGCCCCAGGTTGCGCAGTTCACCGCGTGCGTCGATGTAGCCCAGGTCGCCGCTGCGATAGAGACGCCCACCTGGTGTGGCGGAGAACGGATCGGGCACGAAGCGCTCGGCCGTCAGCGCCGGGCGCCTGAGGTAGCCCCGCGCAACCCCGCCGCCGGCGACATGGATTTCGCCCACGGTACCTGCAGGGACGGGATGAAGCATCTCATCAAGCACGTACGTCCTCAGGTGCGCCAGCGGCACGCCTATCGGCGTACCGCGCGCACCGCCGGCAGCGGTGTCCGCCCGCGTCAGGGGGCGATAGGTGACGTGCACCGTGGTTTCGGTGATGCCGTACATGTTGACCAGCAACGGCTGCTCATCGCCAAAGCGCGCGAACCAGCGGTCGAGGTCGTGCAGATCCACCGCTTCACCGCCGAATACCACCACGCTCAAGGCGGGCAACGGCGACGCCGCGTCGGACACGATGCAGCGGTGCAGCTCGGCAAACGCCGACGGCGTCTGGTTGAGCACGGTGACCGCCTCGGTCCGCAGCAGCTGCAGGAAGTCCTGCGGCGAACGTGCCACTGCATTGGACACCATCACCAGGGTGCCGCCAAACGCCAGTGCTCCCCATATCTCCCAGACCGAGAAGTCGAACGCATAGGAGTGGAACTGGCTCCAGACATCGTCCGGACCGAACTCGAACCACGCGTTGGCGGCGGCCAGCAGCGTGGTCACATTCGCGTGCGAGACCGGGGTTCCCTTCGGCATGCCGGTGGAGCCGGAGGTGTACAGCACATATGCCAGACCATGATCGCCGATGCGTCCGCTGCCGGCTTCGGTGCCGCCGGTGGCCGCCTCTGTGGACAGCGCCCCAACGTCCAGTACCGTGGCGGACGCCGACGCCTGCGCATCCGCGCTGTCGGCATCGACGATCACGAAGCGGACCTGGCTGTCGTCCTGCATGCGTTGCAGGCGGTCGCCGGGATAGATCGGATCGAGCGCCACATAGCCGGCACCGGCTTTCATCACACCGACCATTGTGGCGATCAACGCCGCCGACCGCTGCATGCACAGGCCCACCGCCTCATCCGCCTGGACCCCGCGCGCCCGCAGGGCGGCGGCGATCGCGTTGGCCTGCGCGTCCAGCTGCGCGTAGCTGATCCGTTCGCTGCCGTCGACAATCGCGATGGCCTCGGGACGCAACCGTACCTGCTCTTCAAACAGTCGTTCGAGTCTCACTGGGATAGTTCCGTGCTGTTGTCCATGACCGACGGTTGCGGCGTGGTGCCGCGGCGACGTTTCCTGAAGCCCTCCGGCAGCGTGGCCGGATCCAGCGGTGCGCCTGCGGTTCCCTCCACCGCTCCCCCCCACCCCGCGTGTTGCGCATCCGGATCCGCGGCGATGGCCGCCAGTGCCTGTGCGTACAGCGCGGCCAGGGTGTCCTGGCGTGTTGAAGGAACCTTCGCGCCATCGAAGATCAGGACGCATCGCAGGCGGTTCTCGCCAGGACGCATCATGAATTCGGCCACGCACGCAAAATGGGTGGCGGCGAAGCCGCGCCGGTCGCGGATCGGGGCCTCCTCACCGCTGTACATCTGCTCGCCCACGTGGAACCGGGTGAAGTTGAAGGCCGTATCGAACGGCATGCCCCCACACGCCTTGACGATCTCGCCCAGCGGGAACCGGCGGTGCGGCAGCGTCTCGCGCTCGCGCTGGAACACGTCGCGGATCAGATCGCGCCAGCATCCTCCCCCGAGGCGCGTACGCATCGGCACAGTGTTGATGAACAGTCCCAGCGTGCGCTCCCCCCCGTCCTGCTCGGGACGTCCATTGACCGTGACGCCGGAGATCACATCGCTGCGTCCAAGGACCGCCCCCAGCACCTTGAGGTGCGCGGCCAACAGCACCGACTTCAGCGGCACCCCCAGCGCCACGGCCAGGGCGTTGAGCCGCGTTTCCACATCGTCGTCCACCGCGATCTCACGTTCGATACGCGACGTGGCCATGTGGCCGCGCGGGCCGCCATCCGCCGGCTGCAGGGATGCGTCGGTGTACCCGGCCAGCAGCGCCTGCCAGTATCGCCGACTGTCGTCGCTGGCAAGGGCTGCGGTTTCCAGCGCGATGAACTCGCGGTACGCCAAGGGCGGGCCGTCGGGACGTGCCGCCTGCCCCGCCAGCGCGTGCCGGTAGCCGGTGAGCAACTGCTTGACCAGCAGCGTTTCGCTCCACCCGTCCAGAATCGCATGGTGGAAGGTCACGCACAGGTGGAAGCGCGGTACGCCCGGCAGCGGTATGACATGGATGCGGCAGAGTGGGGCCGTGCCCCAGTCGAACGCGGTCAGCGTTTCGCGGGTGATCAATGCATCCAGATCGCTGCCGGCCGTTCCGGCCCCTGTGGCGGCAGGCAGCACCGTCAGCGGAATGCGCGCGCCCTTCCACACCAGCTGCAGCGGATCGGTGCCGTGCGACATCGAGAACGAGGTGCGCAGGACCGGGTGCTGCACGGCCAGTTCGTCGACCACCTGCTGCATGGCAGACGCATTCCAGGCAAGAGCCACCTCGTAGCAGACGACATCCTGGTAGACGATGGCGTCCTGGCTGGCGTCGCTGTGGTACAGCAGCGCCATCTGCATGCGCGAGGCGGGATAGGCATCTTCCACATCGGCAGGCAGCCGCTCGCGCACGCGCGTGTCGATCAATGCGAACGGCGCGATGCGCGGCGACGGAGCCTGCACCTCGCCCGTAGCGTGCGCGACCACCTCGGCCAGCTTGGCCACCGTCTGCAGTTCGAAGAGCGCTTCCAGTGCGAACTCCAGGCCCTGCTGCTGCGCCTGCGCCTTGATCTGGATGCTCAGGATCGAGTCGCCGCCCAGCTCAAAGAAGTTGTCGTGCCGGCCCACCTGCTCGACCTCCAGCACCTGCGCCCAGATCTGCGCCAGTGCCTGTTCGACCTCGCCCTGCGGCGCTTCGTGCTGCGCATCCGATGCCGCAGCCCCCGGTACCGGCAGCGCCGCCTTGTCGATCTTGCCGTTGGCCGTCAGCGGCAGCCGCTCCAGCCCCACGTACAGCGCCGGCACCATGTACTCGGGCAACCAGTCGCCCAGGTATCGCTGCAGCTCCCCTGTCGCCGGCACGGTTTGGCCGGGACGGGCAACGACATACGCCACCAGCCGCTTGCCGTCGCCCGCGCTGTGCACCTGCACGCTCACTGCGCCCAGCTGCGGATGGCTGGCCAGCGCACGCTCCACCTCGCCCAGCTCGATGCGGTAGCCACGCACCTTCACCTGCGCATCGTCGCGGCCCAGGTACTCCAGCGTGCCGTCGGTGCGGTAGCGCACCCGGTCGCCGGTGGCGTACAGACGGGCACCGGCCTTGCCGCCGAAGGCATCCGGTACGAACCGCTGCGCGGTGAGCGCCGCATGGCCCACATAGCCCATGCCCACGCCACTGCCGCCCACGAACAGCTCGCCCACCGTACCCGGCGGCACGAGTTGCCCGGTGCCATCCAGAACGTACGCCGTGCGCCCGGCCACGCCACGCCCGATCGGCACGCTGCCCTGCCCGCTCCAGCCGTTCAAGGCCTGGCAGCAGCTGAAGGTGGTCGCCTCGGTCGGACCATAGCCGTTCACCAGCGTGCCGCTGAACGGCAGCGCAAGGTACCGCTGCACATGCGCCGGCGACAGCGCATCGCCGCCCGCCAGCAGGTAACGCAGCCCCTTCAACCCCTGCGGATGCTCGTCGACCATCAGCTGGAACAGCGCCGCCGTCAGCCACAGCACGGTCACGCCGTTGGTCTCGATCAGCCGACCCAGCTCGCTCAGCGAGACCCGCCCTTCCGGCGCCATCACCAGCCGCCCACCGTTGAGCAGCGCACCCCAGATCTCAAAGGTGGACGCATCGAAGGACACCGGCGCCAGCTGCAGCAGCACGTCATCTTGGCCCAGCGTCACGTAGTCCTGGCCGCTGACCAGATCGACGATGCCGCCATCGCTGACCAGCACGCCCTTCGGCCGACCGGTCGAGCCGGAGGTGAACATCACATAGGCCGCGCTGCGGCCGCTGCGCCCGGCCCAGTCGTAACGCTCGCCGCCGGCAATCGCCGTTTCCAGGTGTGACCAGGGCAGTACCGGCGCCTGCGCCCATTCCGGTTCGTCATTGCTCACCAGCCAGGCGACCTGGGCATCGGCCTGCATCGCGCGCAGGCGTTCACCCGGATAACCGGCATCCAACGGTACATAGGTGGCACCTGCCCGCACGATGCCCAGCAGCGTCGCCACCAACCAGCGCGAACGGGCCAGGCTGACACCCACGCGCATGCCCGGCTGCACCCCGTTGCGATGCAGCGCCGCGGCAATCGCCGCGCTGGCCGCCTCCAGCTGCGCATAGCTCAGCGTGCCGTCGGAATCCTGCACGGCGATGGCGTCGGGCGCCGCCTGCGCGGTCCGTGCGAAGCGGCCGCCCAGGCTGTCGTCGCCGTCGCCCGGCGTGCCGGCCCAGGCCAGCAGCTGCTGGCGATCCTGCCCGGAGACACTGTCCAGCGCATCGCACGACGCCAGCGGATCGGTCAGCAGGCTGCACAGCGCCTGCTGGTAGATCCGCGCGTACAGGGCAGCGACCTCCGGTGGCGTCCTCGCAGCGTTGGTCTCCAGCGTGAACTGGGGTGTATGGCTGTCGGCACGCCAACCGCATTGCGCGATCAGATCGAAGTGCGCGTGCTCGAAGCCACCACCGCCGATCAGGGTCACGTCCTCAGTACTGTCGATCGCGCTTTCCAGCACATGGAAGTGGGTGTAGTTGAGCGCGGTGTTGAACAACTGGCCGCCTTCCACCCAGCGCTTCATCAACGGCATGGGGTAGCGGCGGTGCGCCCACAGCCCCTGTTCGTGGGCGGCGATCCGACCCACGCGCTCGCGCCAGCTTTCGCTGCCGGCGTGCAGGCGGAACGGCACCGTGTTGAGAAACAGCCCGGCCAGGCGCTCGGCGTCCGCATATTCCGGCCGGCCATTGGTGACAAGACCGGTGGTCACATCGCGCAGGCCGGTGATGACCGACAAGGCCTTGAGATGGATCGCCAGCAGCATGCTCTTGAACGGGACCTGCCAGCGCTTGGCCAGATCCTGCAGCTGCCTGCTTTGTGCCTGGTCGATCCGCACCGGTGTACGCTGGGTGGCACCGGACGCGCTTCCCGGTCCCGCAGGCAGCAACGAGGGACTGAAATCGCGCAGCTGCGCCTCCCACCAGCCACGATGCGCATCGCTCTCGACCGCCTGCATCTCGAGCGCGACGTAGTCGCGGTACGCCCCGGTGACGTCCCACTCGATCGAACGTGCCTTGCCCAGCGCGGCATAGTCCTCGACGAACTGGGTGGTGAGTGTCGCCAGGCTCCAGCCGTCCAGGATCGCGTGGTGGAAACTCAGGCCGACGTCGAACGTACGCGGTCCAAGCGTGAAGACATCCGCCCGGACCACCGGCGCATGCCGCACATCGATACCCGCGTGCTTCTCCCGCTCCATCCAGCGTTGCAGCTCGGCGTCCTGCTGCCAGGCTTCCAGATGTGCCAGATCGTGAAATGCCAGCGGTATCTCGGCCTGCGCATGCACCACCTGCAACGGCGGTGCGAAGCTGAGATCGAACGCGGTGCGCAGCACGGCGTGGCGGCGTGCCAGCTGACGCAGCACCGCAGCGATGCGGGGCGGGTCCACGTCGGCGCGAATGCGGAAGTGGAAAATATCGTGATAGGCCGAATTGGCCCGATCGAGATCGCTGTGGAACAGCATGCCCGCCTGCATGTGGCTGAGCGGATAGGCATCCTCGGCCGTGGCCGGCAGCCGCGCCCGTACCGCCGCATCGATCAGTCCGAACGCAACGGTGCGCTGCGATGATGCGCCCGAAGCCGGACCGCCGCGGGTTGCCACCTCGGCCAGCTTGGCTACGGTCTGGAGCTCGAACAGCGCTTCCAGTGCGAACTCCAGGCCGTCCTGCTGTGCCTGCGCCTTGATCTGGATGCTCAGGATCGAGTCACCGCCCAGCTCAAAGAAGTTGTCGTGCCGGCCCACCTGCTCGACTTCCAGCACCTCCGCCCAGATCCGTGCCAGCGCCTGTTCGACCTCACCCTGCGGCGGCTCATGACTGCTACTGGCCACGGCAGCACCGGGTACCGGCAGCGCCGCCTTGTCGATCTTGCCGTTGGCCGTCAGCGGCAGCCGGTCAAGCCCTACGTACAGCGCCGGCACCATGTACTCGGGCAACCGCTCGCCCAGGAATCGCTGCAGCTCACCCGTGCCAGGCACTGTGTGGCCCGGCCGCGCGACGACATAGGCCACCAGCCGTTTGCCGTCGCCGGCCGTGTGCACCTGCACGCTCACCGCACCCAGCTGCGGATGGTTCGCCAGTGCGCGTTCCACCTCCCCCAGCTCGATACGGTAGCCACGCACCTTTACCTGCGCATCGTCACGCCCGAGGTACTCCAGCGTGCCGTCGATGCCGTAGCGCACCCGGTCGCCCGTGGCGTACAGACGGCCGCCGGGGACAGGACCATACGGGTCGGGAACGAAGCGCTCCGCTGTCGCACCGGGCTGGCCGACATAGCCCATTCCCACGCCGCTGCCGCCTACGAACAGCTCGCCCACCGTGCCCGGCGGCACGAGCTGCCCGGTGCCATCCAGAACGTACGCCGTGCGCCCGGCCACGCCGCGCCCGATCGGCACGCTGCCCTGCCCGTTCCAGCCGTTCAAGGCCAGGCAGCAGCTGAACGTGGTCGCCTCGGTCGGACCATAGCCGTTCACCAGCGTGCCGCTGAACGGCAGCGCGAGGTACCGCTGCACATGCGCCGGCGACAGCGCATCGCCGCCCGCCAGCAGGTAACGCAGCCCCTTCAACCCCTGCGGATGCTCATCGACCATCAGTTGGAACAGCGCCGCTGTCAGCCACAGCACGGTCACGCCGTTGGCCTCGATCAGCCGACCCAGCTCGCTCAGCGAAACCCGCCCTTCCGGCGCCATCACCAGCCGCCCACCGTTGAGCAGCGCACCCCAGATCTCAAAGGTGGACGCATCGAAGGACACCGGCGCCAGCTGCAGCAGCACGTCGTCCCGCCTCAGGGTCACGTAGTCCTGGCCGCTGACCAGATCGACGATGCCGCCATCGCTGACCAGCACGCCCTTCGGCCGACCGGTCGAGCCAGAGGTGAACATCACATAGGCCGCGCTGCGGCCGCTGCGCCCGGCCCACTCGTAGCGTTCACCGCCGGCAATGGCCGTCTCCAGACTGGACCACGGCAGTACCGGCGCCTGCGCCCATTCCGGTTCGTCATTGCTCACCAGCCAGGCGACCTGGGCATCGGCCTGCATCGCGCGCAGGCGCTCGTCCGGATAGCTCGCATCCAGCGGCACATACGTGCCACCGGCACGCACGATACCCAGCAGGGTCGCCACCAGCCAGCGCGAGCGGGCCAGGCTGACGCCCACGCACATGCCCGGCCGCACCCCGCTGCCGTGCAGCGCCGCAGCAATCGCCGCGCTGGCCGCCTCCAGCTGCGCATAGCTCAGCGCGCCCTCGGCATCCTCCACGGCCACCGCATCCGGGGTCTGGCTTACCGCCTCCCTGAACCGGCCAACCAGATTCTCCGTGCCGGCACCGTGGGTCCCGGCCCAGGCCAGCAGTTGCCTGCGGTCGGCCACCGGCACGAAGTCTCCGGCATCGCAAGGCCGCTGCGGATCGTCGAGCAGGCGGTCCAGCGCATCGGCATGGATGGCCACCATGCGCTCGATCTGCGTCGGTGAAAACACGGCGCGATCGGCTTCCACATACAGATACACGGCAGAACCATCGGCCTCCTGGCCCGCCTGCACCACCAGCGGGTAATTGGAATGTTCGAAGCCACCGCGCTCGAGGATGACGCCCCCCTCATCCCCGACCAGCCCACCGTAGTTGTGGAAGTGGGTGTAGTTGAACAGCGTCTCGAACAGGGTGCGTCCGCCCTGGAGGCGCATGATCTCCGACAGCGGCAGCCGACGATGCGGCCACATTGCCTGCTCCTGCGCGAAGGTCGCTCCGATCAGGGCCTCCCAGCTCAATCCACGCGTGCGCAGCGTCAACGGCACGCTGTTGAGGAACAACCCCAGCACGGTATCGCCGCCGGCCTGTTCCGGCCGGCCGTTGGTCACCACGCCGCTCATCACCTCGTCCTGCCCGCAGATCGCCCCCAGCGCTTTGAGGTGCAGGGCCAGCAGCACGTGTTTCACCGAGACCCGAAGTCGCTTGGCCAGTGCACGGATCGCCGCCGACCGTGGCCCGTCCAGGGGCAATGCACGGCGCTCCACGCCGAGATGGCCGGTGCCGGCAGTGCGCGGCGGGTCTGCGGGTGTCGCGCCTTCCAGGACGCTGCGCCAGTAGTCCGCCGCCGCTGGCTGTTGCAGGGCATCCTGCTCCAGCTTGATGTAGTCCCGATACCGCGATGCGGGGACGTTGCAGGGCGCGGCAACGTCGTGCAGCCGCGCGGTGTAGGCGTCGATGAAGGCGGAGAGCAGCAGCCCGAGACTCCAGCCATCGAGCAGCGCGTGGTGGAAACTGAAGACCAGCTCCCAGCGCTGCTCTCCCAATACGTGCGCATGCACGCGCAACGGTGTGGCCGCTTCCAGATCGAACCCGTGCCGCTTCTCCGTGTCCAGCCACTCTTCGCGATACGCGTCCTGGGCGGCCTCGGAGAAGCGGGTCAAGTCGCGGTGGGTGATCGACATCCGCCCGCCGGACATCACGACCTGCAATGGACGCGACGCGTTCTTCAGGCGAAAGCGTGTGCGCAGGATGGGATGGGCCGTCACCAGATCATCGAAGGCCGCAGTGAGCGCGGCGAGGTCGAATCCCAGGCGAAGCTGGAACGTCACGATGTCGTGGTAGACCGCGCTTTCGGCATGCATCTCGTTGTGGAAGAGCATTCCGGCCTGTGCATGGCCCAGCGGATAGGCATCTTCGATCCGGAGGCGATCGGCAACGCGCTGTGTCTCGGTCATCACACGCTCTCCTGGTCAAGTGCAGCCAGTTCCTGCGGCGACAACATGTCGAAGGCCTCCACCTTGGGCGCGGCCACCGCCTTGCCGCCCTGGGTGACCACCTCGGCCAGCCTGGCCACCGTCTGCCGTTCGAAGAGCGCTTCCAGTGCGAACTCCATGCCCTGCTGCTGCGCCTGCGCCTTGATCTGGATGCTCAGGATCGAGTCGCCGCCCAGCTCAAAGAAGTTGTCGTGCCGGCCCACCTGCTCGACCTCCAGCACCTGCGCCCAGATCTGCGCCAGTGCCTGTTCGACCTCGCCCTGCGGCGCTTCGTGCTGCGCATCCGATGCCGCAGCCCCCGGTACCGGCAGCGCCGCCTTGTCGATCTTGCCGTTGGCCGTCAGCGGCAGCCGCTCCAGCCCCACGTACAGCGCCGGCACCATGTACTCCGGCAACCAGTCGCCCAGGAATCGCTGCAGCTCCCCTGTCGCCGGCACGGTTTGGCCGGGACGTGCAACGACATACGCCACCAGCCGCTTGCCATCGCCCGCGCTGTGCACCTGCACGCTCACTGCGCCCAGCTGCGGATGGCTGGCCAGCGCTCGCTCCACCTCGCCCAGTTCGATGCGGTAGCCACGCACCTTCACCTGCGCATCGTCGCGGCCCAGGTACTCCAGCGTGCCGTCGGTGCGGTAGCGCACCCGGTCCCCGGTGGCGTACAGCCGTGCCCCGGCCTTGCCGCAGAAGGCATCCGGTACGAACCGCTGCGCGGTAAGCGCTGCATGCCCCACATAGCCCATGCCCACGCCGCTGCCGCCCACGAACAGCTCGCCTACCGTGCCCGGCGGCACCAGCTGGCCGTACGCGTCGAGCACGTATGCCGTGCGCCCGGCCACACCGCGTCCGATCGGCACGCTGCCCTGCCCGCTCCAGCCGTTCAAGGCCTGGCAGCAGCTGAAGGTGGTCGCTTCGGTCGGGCCGTAGCCATTCACCAGCGTGCCGCTGAACGGCAACGCCAGGTAGCGCTGCACATGCGAAGGCGACAGCGCATCGCCACCGGCCAGCAGGTAGCGCAGCCCCTTCAGGCCCTGCGGGTGCTCGTCGACCATCAGCTGGAACAGCGCCGCGGTCAGCCACAGCACGGTCACGCCGTTGGCCTCGATCAGCCGACCCAGCTCGCTCAGCGAGACCCGTCCTTCCGGCGCCATCACCAGCCGCCCACCGTTGAGCAGCGCGCCCCAGATCTCGAATGTGGACGCATCGAAGGACACCGGCGCCAACTGCAGCAGCACGTCGTCCTGGCCAAGCGTCACGTAGTCCTGGCCGCTGACCAGATCGACGATGCCGCCATCGCTGACCAGCACGCCCTTCGGCCGACCGGTCGAGCCAGAGGTGAACATCACATAGGCCGCGCTGTGGCCGCTGCGCCCGGCCCACTCGTAACGCTCGCCGCCGGCAATCGCAGTTTCCAGGTGTGACCAGGGCAGTACCGGCGCCTGCGCCCATTCCGGTTCATCATTGCTCACCAGCCAGGCGACCTGGGCATCGGCCTGCATCGCGCGCAGGCGTTCGCCCGGATAGCTCGCATCCAGCGGCACATAGGTGGCGCCGGCTCGGACGATACCCAGCAGGGTCGCCACCAGCCAGCGCGAGCGGGTCAGGCTGACGCCCACGCGCATGCCCGGCAGCACCCCGTTGCGGTGCAGCGCCGCGGCAATCGCTGCGCTGGCCGCCTCCAGCTGCGCATAGCTCAGCGTGCCGTCGGCGTCCTGCACGGCGATGGCATCGGGCACCGCCTGCGCGGTCCGTGCGAAGCGGCCGCCCAGGCTGTCGTCGCCGTCGCCCGGCGTGCCGGCCCAGGCCAGCACGCCCGCACGCTGGTCAGGCGCAAGGAAATCACGCGCATGCGAGGCCTCCACATCGCTGGCCAGGCATTGCGCGACGGCCGCGTACACGTGGGCGATCTGCTTTGCCTGGGGGGCATCGATCGCTGCTGAATCCAGGTCCAGCATCATGTGCAGTTCATTGCGCCACGGCTGGTACCCGGCCTGGAAGGTCAGCGGATAGTTGGAGTACTCGAAGCCGTCCGTGCCTTCCAGACGCATTCCGGATTCGCCCAACTTGTCGTACACGTGGAAGTGGGTGAAATTGAACACCACGTCGAACAGTGCCGTACCGCCCGCGATACGCTTCATCTCCGTCATCGGGAAGCGCCGGTGGCTCCAGTGCTGCTCGTTCATGTCGCGCACGTGCCCGATCAGGGTGCGCCACGTCCCCGGCGTCACCTTCAGCGACGCCGGAAGCGTATTGAGGAACATGCCCAGGATGCGCTCGCCGCCAGCCGATTCCGGCCGGCCATTGACGACCACGCCACTGCACACCTGCGCACTTCCGGTAATCACACTGATGGCTTTGAGGTGGATGGCCAGCATGACATCGCGCAGGCGTACGCCCAGTTCGACCGCCACCGCCGCCAACGCCTGCTTGTGCTGTGCCGCCAGCGGCACCTCCAGACGCAGCGGCTCGCCCACCGCAGCATCCGACCGCGCCGGCAATGGCACACGTCCCTCGTCCTGCAGCCTGTCCAGCCAGAACGCCCGGTTCTGCTGCGACTGCAGGGCGGCCTGTTCCAGCGCCACGAAGTCGGCATAACGCAGGGTCGGGGCCTCTACGCCCGGGTGGTTGCCGCCACGGCAGTGATCGCGCAGCAGCTCGGTCATCAGCGACGCCGCACTCCAGCCGTCGAGGATCGCGTGGGGGCAGCTCAGGTTGAGTTGATGCCGCGCGGGTCCCAACCGGAACAGGTCCACACGCAGCAACGAGGGAGCGTTGAGATCGAACGAACGGGTCTTCTCCTGCGCATTGGCCTGCTGCAGCAGCACGCGCTGCTCGTCGGCGCCCAAGGCAGACAGATCGTGGAAGCCGAAATGGCTGTTGGCCTCCCGTTGCACCACCTGCAAGGGGATGTCGAACCGGGACAGATCAAAGCCGGTACGCAGGATGTCGTGACGGGCGGTCAGCCGGAGCAGGGCCTGCTCGAGCGCCTGCGGGTCGATCTCGCCACCAATCGTGTAGTTCATGATGTCGTGGTAGACCGCATCATCCCCGCTGAAGTCCTGGTGGAACAGCATGCCCGCCTGCATCCGGCTGAGCGGGTAGGCATCGACGGCGGTGTCGCGCAGCGCGTCGGCGATGTCGGCGCGGACCAGGCTGAACGGCACGACCGCCGCCGGCCCCTTCGCCGCAAGCGGCTTCACCAGCGGAGCGAGTTTGCGGATGCTCTGCTGTTTGAACAGATCCTCCAGTTCGAAGTCGTAGCCGTGCGCATGGGTCAGTGCGCGCAGCTGGATACTGAGGATGGAGTCGCCACCCAGGGTGAAGAACGAGTCGTCCGGGTCGATCGCTTCAAGCTCAAGGACCTCCCTCCAGATCCGGGCCAAGGTCTGCTCCAGACCATTCAGCGGGGCGCCGGCCACTACTGACGGGGTTGCCTCCGCACTGATTGCCAGTGCCCGCAGCGCGGCGCGGTCGAGCTTTTCGTGCCGCGTCTGTGGCATCCGCTCCAATGTGATGAAACGTTGCGGAATGCAGTAGTCCGGCAAGCGCCCCGCAAGCACGTCCGCGACACGCTCGGGCGCACCGAAGTCCGCCGCCATCTGGACCAGACCCACCAGCTCGCGTCGCCCATCGGCCCGCTCCACCAGCTCCACGGCGGCCTGCTCCACCCCGGGCACCGCGTTCAACGCCAGCTCCACCTCGTCCAGCTCTATCCGGTAGCCGCGCAGCTTCACCTGGCGGTCGTCGCGGCCGATGAAGTCGATGTCCCCGCTGGGCAGCATGCAGACCACGTCGCCGGTGTCATACATGCGGGCGCCCGCGACCTCGGCATACGGATCGGGCAGGAAGCGGCTGGCGGTACGTGCAGCATCACCGGTGTACCCGTGTGCCAGCGCGGGTCCGGTCAGGTACAGGTGGCCGCGCATCCCGGCCGGAACAGGGCGCAATCCCGCATCGAGCAGCCGAGCCCCGACGCCAGACAACGGACGCCCGATCGGCACCCGGGCGGCATCGGTGCCGTCGCATGCATGCCACGTGGACCAGACGGTGGCCTCGGTTGGCCCGTACGCATTGAGCAGGCGATGACGTTGGGCCCAGCGTCGTGCCGATGCGGCCGGCAACGCCTCGCCGGCTGCCACCACCGTCACCGGGTGCGGCAGGACTTCTGGGTCCATTACCGCCAGGTAGGAGGGCGGCAGCGTGAGCAGATCGATCGCGCGCTCGCCAATCAATGCGTGCAGGTAGTCGGGGTCGCGCTTGCGACGTTCCTCCACGATATGCAGGGTGCCGCCGGTAAGCAGCGCCATCACCATCTCGTACACGGACGCGTCGAAGGTCAGCGAGGCGAACTGCGATACGCCATGCCCCGGCCCGGCACCCAGCACCCGGCGCTGCTGCGCCACCAGATTGCACACGCCGCGCCACGGCACGACCACTGCCTTGGGCGTGCCGGTCGAGCCGGAGGTGAAGATGATGTAGGCCGCATCGTCGTCGCGAAGGCCGGGACCCGGCGGAGGCGCGGTGATCTCCTCGCCACTCAGTTCGCCCGCAATCAGGACACGTCCACCACGTACCTCGGCAGGAAGGCACGCCACGGTCGCCGGCGACACCACCAGGTGGGCGATGTCGCAGGCGCGAAGCATCGCCTCCAGCCGCTCTGCGGGATGGTCGGCCGCCAGCGGCACATACGTGGCGCCCACGCTCCAGATGGCCAACATCGCCACCGGCAGCGGAATCGAACGCTCAAGGCAGACCCCGACCCGGGTCCCCTGGACCACGCCATGCGAGCGCAGACGGTCTGCCAGGGCGTGAACGCCGCGACGCAGGCGCGCGTAGGACCAGTGACCGCTGCCATCGTGCACCGCAGTCGCAGCACCCGCTTCGGCGCACACCGCGTCGAACAGTGTACGGAAGGCCTGCGCACCGGCCGCCGACTGCTCCTGGCGAACGCACCACTGTGCCGCAGGAACCAGCACCGCCTCATCGGGCCGCTGCTGCGGCGCGAGCGCGAGCGCGGCGAAGACCGTCGCGTAAAGCTCCGCCAGGGCCTCCGCACGCGCCTCGTCCAACCGTGCCGGATCGAACTCCAGCCTCAAGGTCAACGCGCCGGTGTCCGGATCCTCTGCCGTCTGCAGCACCAGCGGGAACGTGGAGTGCTCCCGTACCTGGGCGTTGGCAGCGCTCAGTAGCGCGTCGTCGCGCAGCCCCTTGTAGGCATGGAACTTGGTGAAATTGAACGCGGTCTGGACCGTATCCGGTCCGCCGAGCGCACGGCTGATGCGCGCATGTGGGTACAGCCGGTGGGGAAACAGCCGGCGCTCCTCCGCCTGTACGGCGCTGACCAGCTCGCGCCAGCCCAGACCGCTTGCCGGCAGGCGCAGCGGCACGTTGTTGAGAAACAAGCCCAGCGTTCTCTCGCCGTCCTGCCGATCCGGTCGTCCATGCACCAGGATGCCGGAGAACGGCTGCTGCTTGCCGAAGTACAGCGACAGGGTCTGCAGGTGTCCGGCCAGCAGCACACTCTTCATCGGTGCCTGGCAGTCTTCGACCCGCTGCTTCAATCCCCGCTGGATCTGCGGCGACAGCGGAATGTGCAGGCTGCGCACGTCTGCGGCCACCGGCTCGGCCAGTGGCTGGACGCGCTCGATCTGCAGCACGTCCGCATCGCGCAGATAGTCCGCCCAGAAACGCTCGGCGGCGGCGTCGGCCGTCGAGCGCCGCTCGGCAGCGATGAACTCCGCATACCGGCTGCGCGGGGGCTGCGAGGCGATCGGCTGTCCATCCAGCAGCGCCCGGTAGTCCACCAGCAGCTCCGCCAGGAACTGGGCCAGGCTCCAGCCATCCAGGATGGCGTGATGGAAACTGAGGGTAAGCCGCCACTGACGCCCGCTCTGGAGGTGAACGAAGGCGCGCATCAACGGCGCCTGCTGCCAGTCGAATGGCGTGCGTCGCTCCTGTTCCAGCCAGTCCTGGTAGTCCTGCTCCCAGCCCTGCGGCGGCAACCCGGTCCCGTCCTTCTCCAGCAGTGCGATCTGCGCGTGGCCCCAGACGAACTGCAGCGGTTCCGGCTTGCGCAGCATGTCGAACGAGGTACGCAGAATCGGATGCCGCTCCACCGCACCCGCCAGCACCTTCTGCAGCAGCTCCCTACGGTACTCGCCATCCAGGTCGAGATGATAGATGTCGTGGTAGACGGTGGTGGCGCCGCCGCCGAGGTCGGAGTGGAACAGCATGCCGGCCTGCATCGCGCTCAGCGGATAGGCATCCACGACGCCGTCGGGCAGCGCCTCGCGCTGCGCAGGGCCCAACAGCTCGAACGGGGCGATCGCCTCCAGCGGCGCATCGGCTGGCTCGGCCACGCGGACCTGCGCGGCCAGCTCGGCAAGGGTGTCGTAGTCGAATAGATCCGCCAGTTCCAGCACCAGGCCACGCTGATCGGCCAAGCCCTTGACCTGGATGCTCAGGATCGAATCGCCGCCCAGCTCAAAGAAGTTGTCGTGCCGGCCGACCAGGTCGACGTCCAGGACCTCCGCCCAGATCTTCGCCAGCACCTGTTCGACCGCGCCCTGTGGCGCTTCGTGCTGCGCATCCGAAGCAGCAGCTCCCGGTACCGGCAGCGCCGCCTTGTCGATCTTGCCGTTGGCCGTCAGCGGCAGCCGCTCCAGCCCCACGTACAGTGCCGGCACCATGTATTCCGGCAACCAGTCGCCGAGATAGCGTTGCAGTTCCCCGGCGGCCGGCACGGCATGACCCGGCCGCGCGACGACGTAGGCCACCAGCCGTTTGCCGTCGCCCGCGCTGTGCACCTGTACGCTCACCGCGCCCAGCTGCGGATGGCTGGCCAGTGCACGCTCCACCTCACCCAGCTCGATGCGGTAGCCACGCACCTTCACCTGCGCATCGTCGCGGCCCAGGTACTCCAGCGTGCCGTCCGGCAATGTACGCACCCGGTCGCCCGTAGCGTACAGCCGGCCACCGGACGCCGGACCATACGGGTCGGGAACGAAGCGCTCGGCCGTTGCGCCGGGCTGGCCGATGTAGCCCATGCCCACGCCGCTGCCGCCCACGAACAGCTCGCCCACCGTGCCTGGCGGCACGAGTTGGCCATACGCGTCGAGCACGTATGCAGTGCGCCCGGCCACGCCGCGCCCGATCGGCACGCTGCCCTGCCCGCTCCAGCCGTTCAAGGCCTGGCAGCAGCTGAACGTGGTTGCCTCGGTCGGGCCATAGCCGTTCACCAGCGTGCCGCTGAACGGCAACGCCAGGTAGCGCTGCACATGCGCCGGCGACAACGCATCGCCACCGGCCAGCAGGTAACGCAGCCCCTTCAGGCCCTGCGAGTGCTCATCGACCATCAGCTGGAACAGCGCCGCGGTCAGCCACAGCACGGTCACGCCGTTGGCCTCGATCAGCCGACCCAGCTCGCTCAGCGAAACCCGCCCTTCCGGCGCCATCACCAGCCGCCCACCGTTGAGCAGCGCACCCCAGATCTCAAAGGTGGACGCATCGAAGGACACCGGCGCCAGCTGCAGCAGCACATCGTCCTGCCCCAGCGTCACGTAGTCCTGGCCGCTGACCAGATCGACGATGCCACCATCGCTGACCAGCACGCCCTTCGGCCGACCGGTCGAGCCGGAGGTGAACATCACATAGGCCGCGCTGCGGGCGCTGCGCCCGGCCCACTCGTAACGCTCGCCGCCGGCAATCGCCGTTTCCAGGTGTGACCAGGGCAGTACCGGCGCCTGCGCCCATTCCGGTTCGTCGTTGCTCACCAGCCAGGCGACCTGGGCATCGGCCTGCATCGCGCGCAGGCGTTCGCCTGGATAGCTCGCATCCAGCGGCACATAGGTGGCACCGGCTCGGACGATACCCAGCAGGGTCGCCACCAGCCAGCGCGAGCGGGTCAGGCTGACGCCCACCCGCATGCCCGGCAGCACCCCGTTGCGGTGCAGCGCCGCGGCAATCGCCGCGCTGGCCGCCTCCAGCTGCGCATAGCTCAGCGCCCCCTCTGCGTCCTTCACCGCCACTGCGTCAGGCCAATGCGTCGCCGAACGAATGAAGGCAGTGGACAGGGATGTAGCGTTCGAGCTCGCGTGCTGGTTCGACATCGGAAGACCTCGGCTGCAACGAGAGAAGGGTTTCAGACTGCCGGCGTGGACTCACGCGCGGCGGCGATGGCGTCACGCACGCTCTTGGGCGTGATGTCCTTCCAGACCTGCTCGATGTGGTCCAGACACGCCTGCTTCGTGCCCGACTTGCCCTCCTTGTACCAACCCAGCGGCACCTCGCGGAACGACGGCCAGATCGAGTACTGCTCTTCGTCGTTGATGACTACGAAATATTCAACTTCAGCGTTCATGTTGCCTCCACGGATGGACTACGGATGGAAATCACGCATTGGATGAAGCGGCTTCTGCGTCACGGCTCAACCCCGCGCACGACACGGCCCTGCGTTCGAACAGGGACTGCTCAAGCGCCTGGCACACCTGTGCGGCGTGGCTGTTGATGAAGAAGTGGTCACCGTCGATGGCATTCATGCTGAATCCCGCGGTGGTATGTCGCGACCAGTCGGCGACCGCCTGCAGTGAAACGGACGGATCGTGCATCCCGCCGAATGCGACGATCGGCATCGGTAACGGCCGGGGCGCACGCGATTGATAGTCCTCGCACAGATTGAAGTCCGCGCGCAGCGTCGGCAGCAGCAGCTCGTACAGCGCGGGATTGGCGAGCACGGTTTCGGTAGCGGCATTGATGCGCGCAAGGATCTCGATGAAACGCGCATCGCTCACGCCGCGCACCGATTCCCAGCCGGCGGGATTTGGAATATGCGGCGCCTGTCGGCCAGAGACGCCCAACAGTACCGGCAGCGCGACGCCTTCGGCGCGCAGGCGCTGGACCAGCTCATGAGCAATCAATGCACCCATGCTGTGCCCGAACACGGCATACGGCTGGTGCACGTGCGGCCGGAGCACGGCAACGAGCGCGTCAAGCATGCGGTCGAGCGTGTCGATCGGTGCATCCAGGATGCGCATCTCGCGTCCGGGCAACCGCAACGGCACGGCGCTCACGTGATGCGACAACAGCCTGGACCACTGCCGGTAGATGGACGCGCCGCCCCCCGCATACGGCAGGCAGAACAGACGCACAGTGCCCTCCGCCGCAGGCCCGAGCGCAGGCATCCACCTGTTGTCATCGATCACGGACTGCTCCATGCATTCCCCTTTCCTGCGAACCCTGCACCGTGCAGGCACACGCTCCCGTCGCCCATCAACGTGAGCTCAGGGACACCCGGCAACGTAGAACACCCAATCGAAAGCGCGAACGACTACCGCTCGCGTTGGAACCCTTGCAGACAGCACAGCGCCAGCGCCCCAGAGGGACGGTCGCAGACAGCGGCGATCACGGATCGCAATGAACCGGAAACGTGTGGATTCGGCGCAGGAGCAAAAAACTCCACAGGGCTGCACGATGCAACCGGACGCCGGATACGTGAACAGTTGTTGCTGGTATCGATCGCAGAAATCATTAGCCTTCCAAGACTGTGAATTCACTGCACCCGGATCACCGCCTGGACTGCAGCATCCTCGCTGCGGCCATGATCCCCGGCATGGAAACAAATCGAACTACCGCTACTGCTTCAGTTGCGCCTCGACAGAACACAAGGCTTGATAATTGAGATTAGCACAGAAGATTCGTCTCGCAATCGCCTCAAGGCATCTTGCTTCATGACAATGTCGCACCAATGTGTGCGCCATCACACGACTTCACGGCACTGCTGCCCGCGTACAGGCAGCAGTGCCGCTGCAGCGGCATCACCGCGCGATGAAGAACGCCCAGACGCCGTATACGAGCAGGTATGGCGCAAGCACGATCACCGCCGACTTGATCAGCGACGCACCCACCCACAACCGGTAGCCCACGATCATCAAGGCAATCGACCAGATGGTGGCGATCGAGATACTGGAGAGCATGACCTTCCACGGTGACTCCGCCGGCAGGCGCAGCAGCAGGCCATCCAACGACAGCAGATTCAACTCCTCGGTCGCCAGGCGGTCGCCGCTCGCGGCAACGTAGGCAATCATCGCCAGCAGCACCAGCACGGTGGGCAGCGAGGTCCAGGAGACGAAAGAGAACCACTGACGGAAGCCCTTGTTGTCGCCCTGCAGCGCACCCACGGCATTGAAGTACAACGCCTGCAGCACGTACGCGCCGGGTACCAGCACCAGCACCGTCCCGATCGCCATCGTCAACTGGAAGCCCCGGCCCAGCATGTTCCGCGCGCTCTCGGCCTCCTCCTCGGTCAGCTCCTTGCCCATCAGGTTCACCTGATGATCGGCCAACCAGGCAATATCCACGCGCAGGTAGTAGAACACCCACGCCGCCAGGCTGAGACCCAGCACGGCCAGGAATGGCATCGCCCAGGAGTAGCCGGGAGGCAACGTGCGGAAAGCCTCCACGGGTGCCGTGAATATCCGCTCGGCAAGCTTGAGGTTGCTGCTGTTGTCCGTCACATACGCCTCCAGTTGTTGTTGATGAACCCGCCCCACTACTCGTAACGCAGCGCCTCGATGGGGTCCAGGCGCGCGGCCTTGGTGGCCGGAAGGATGCCGAACAGCACGCCCACCGCCACGGAGAACCCCACAGAAATGCAGACCACCCATGCCGGCATGTACACCGATGGCATGCCGGGAATGATCGCGGCGATCAGGCTGCCGACGCCGTAGCCAATGGCCACACCGATGACGCCGCCGAAGAGACAGATCACGATGGCCTCGATCAGAAACTGCAGCAGAATGTCGGCGCGCCGTGCGCCCAGCGCTTTGAGGATGCCGATCTCACGGGTACGTTCGGTGACCGAGACAAGCATGATGTTCATGATGCCGATGCCCCCGACCAGCAGTGAGATACCGACAATACCCGCCGCGACCAGCGTCACGGAATCCAGGATCGTGTTGAACGAGGCACTCAACTGCTCGGAGGTCTGCACGCGGAAGTCGTCGGCCTGCGCGCCCTGCAGCTTGTGCTGTTCGCGCAGCACGCGCCGGATGCGGTCAATGACCACGTCGGACCGCTCGGGATCCTCCAGCTGCAGCTGCACCTGGATGTCGTATTCACGCGAGCCACCGAGCAGACGCTGCATGGTCGAGAACGGCAGCAGGATGTAGTCGTCCTGGGAGAAGCCGAACAGCTCGCCCCGTCTCTCCATCACCCCGATGACCTTGCACCATTCCTCGCCGACCCGGACGAACTCGCCCAACCCGGGCTTGGGCAGCTCCAGGTTCTCGATCACCTCGGTGCCGACGATGCAGACCAGACGACGTCTGGCATCGTCGTCCTGACTGAAGAATCGCCCCTGCTGCGGATAGATTCGATTGACGTCGATGTAGCTGGCACCCACACCGAACACGCGCGTCATCGCATTGCGCGACCGGTAGCCGACCCGGCTGGTACTGTCGCCGGGGTCGAACAGTACCGGCGTGATGTGCGAGACGCCATTGACCTTGTGCCGGATCGCCTGCAGATCGGCTTCGGTCAACTTGGCGTTGCGGCCCAGCATCTGCTCACGCAGCGGCGTGAAGGAGCGGATGGTGATGGAGTTCGAGCCCAAGCTCTCGAACTGCATGCTGATCGTGTACGACAGCCCCTGCACGATCGACACAATCGAGATCACGGCGGCGACGCCGATGGCGATGCCCAGGGCGGTAAGAAAGGAACGGAACGCATGCGCCCGCAGCGACGTAAGCGCGGAGCGGGCGCAATCCATCAGCATGCCAGCGGCCTCTGCTGCTGATCGAGCTTGACCAGCCCGTCGTGCAGGGTGATCACGCGGTGGCAGCGCTGCGCGATGTCCGGCTCATGGGTTACCACCACGACGGTCTGGCCATCCGCCTGGAGCTGGTCAAACAGAGTCATGATCTCTTCGGTGGTGGTGGAATCCAGATTTCCCGTGGGCTCGTCGGCCAGCAGTATGCTGGGGTTGCCCACCAGGGCGCGCGCCACCGCGACGCGCTGCCGCTGCCCGCCGGACAACTCATTGGGGAGATGCCCCATGCGCTGCGTCAGACCGACCTTGCGCAGCGCGTCGCTGGCGCGCTCGCGTCGCTCGGCATACGGCATCCGGCGATACACCAGTGGCTGCATCACGTTGTGCAGGGCATCCACGCGCGGCAGCAGGTTGAAACTCTGGAAGATGAAGCCTATCTCGGTGTTGCGTACACCGGCCAGCGCGTTGTCGCCCATGTCGGCCACCGCCTGCCCGTTGAGCAGATAGTGGCCGTGCGACGGCTTGTCCAGGCAGCCGATGATGTTCATCAGGGTGGATTTTCCGGAGCCGGAGGCGCCGATGATCGCGACATAGTCGTTGCGCCGGATGTCCAGATCGATGCCGCGCAGGGCCTGCACCGTCTGCCCACCCATCACATACTCGCGGCGCACGCCGCGCAGCGCGATCACCGGGGCCGCATCCGCATCTGCAGGTTCCACCGTGGCAACCGGCGTCGCGCCAGCCGCACGCTCAGCGACGGACACGGGCGCCGTCCCTGTCGGCATCGCCGATCGCGTCGCCGTCCTTGAGCAGGCGCAGCGTCCGGAAGGGCCCCACCACCACGCGCTCGGCGGATTTCAGACCCGATTTGACCACGACATGGCTGTCCGACGACAAGCCCAGCGTCAGGTCCCGGCGCACGGCGGTGCCGGCCTCGTCCACGAACACATAGGCCTTTTCCTTGCCGGCGCGTGTCGCGTCTTCGTACAGCACCGCCTGGAGCGGAACTGCCAGTTCCTTGTCGCTGGACTGGATGTAGATCTCCGCGCGACAGCTGGTGCCTGGCTTGATCCGGTTGGCCTCGGCGGCGTCCAGACGGATATCAACGGCGAAAGAGAGGTTCTGCTGCCCCTCGGCCTTCACCGCCGATGCCGCAATGCGCTCGACCACGCCATGCACCACCTGATCGGGATACGCCGCTGCATGGATGGCGGCACGCTGGCCGATAACGATGCGGGCAATATCGGTTTCGTCGACCTTGACCTCGGCAATCACCGACGAGGTATCCGAGACTTCTGCGAGCACGGTACCGGGAATATTGGTGGTGCCTGGAATCACCGATTCGCCCGCTTTCACGTCCAGCCGCGTCACCACGCCGTCAAGCGGCGAGCGGATCTGCGTGCGCTTGAGGGTGTCGCGCGCCTGCGCCAGTGTGGCGCTCGACTGCGCCAGCGATTCGCGACGCGACTGCACGTTCAGCCGCGCCACATTCATCTTGTTCTCTTCGGCCTCGAACGTGCTGCGGTCAACCAGACGATCCTGCTGCAGCGCACGCAGCCGCTCTACCTGGCGCTCCAGGTTCCGCAACTGCGTCTGCTCCTGTGAGATCGCCACCTGCTGCAGCCGCGCATCGGCCTGCTGCTGCTCCAGCATCGCCTGATACTGCTCGGCTTCCAGCGCGATCAGCAACTGGCCCTTGCGTACCGTATCGCCTTCGCGAACGTCCACGCTGAGCACCTTGCCGCTGAGCTCGGAGCTGAGTCGCACCTGTTCACGAAACCCCACTTTTCCCGATGCGAGCACCGAACTGCGGACCACTTCGTCGGCGACGGGCAACGTCTCGACGGGAATGCCCTGTTTTCCTCGCAGCATGCCGGCAAGCACCGGCAGGCCGATCGTCAACCCGACAAGGGTTACGAACACCGCTGTAGTTTTTTTCACGCCCCCGCTCTCCATCCTGGATCTTCAATGCACCCCAAGGGACGCCCGGATACTGACGACACGGCACTGCGCACAGCTCACGCGCCAACCGGCCGCACCTCCCCGGGTGCGGCCTTGCGCTCACGGCATGCGATTTCCGCGTGACGTCTTACGGCTTCTTGTTGAGCCGCTTCTCGATCATCTTTCGTTCCCAGTCGGGACCGAAGAAGCTGAATCCGCGATAGGCGAACACGCCATGCAGGGCGACACCGACGCCCCAGCCCAGCAGACCCCACAGGATTACTGGACGATCCGGCACTGCATAAATGCCCAATGCGATCGCGAAGATCAGGTACATAAAAACGTGCGACCAGAATTCTTTCAGTCGCTTTACATAGCGTACTGCATCGACTTCTTCTTCCAGAGACATTCGTTTCTCCAGGGTGTGCATCCATGATCACACGCAGCGAGACCTAAGTGATGTAAGTGTCTCGGTTGCTAAACGAACATAGCATGCGATTTCCCGCCAAACAACCCGCCGCATGTCATGCGCTGAGTGCATGTCTTCATGACAGTTCCAAGTCCGACCACAGCACGCACACCCATGTCTCCACCTGCGTTGGCGTGATGTCGTAGCCGACGCGAATGCGCATGCCGGCCCGCACCGAAGGCGACAGGCGATCGCAGACCACAAACTCGAATTCCCCTGGTAGACAGCACGTCAGCTCGACCGCATCGAATCCGAAGAAGGCCCCTACGTGTGCGTACAGTGCCTTGAAAATGGACTCCTTCGCCGAGAACGCCAGCACGAGACCAAGATCGGGGTCAGAAAATTCTGACGCAATCCGGTGCACCTCCTGTGGAGCAAGCACCTGATCGCGCACCTCCGCAGCGGCGACCCGCGTCAGTCGTCCTTCCACGTCCACCCCCAGGCCTGCGACCGACGCATCGACCGTCGCAATGCAGACCGCGCGCCCTGCGGCGTGCGAAAGCGACGCCCGCACACCGACCGGCCACTGCGGCGAACGGTCTGCCGCCACCGCAACATGGACGACATCGCAGCCCACCGCAGCCAGCGCATGGCGTGCGCATAACCGACCCACGAGAAACTCGCTGCGGCGCTTCTCCACTGCAGCCATCACCGATGCCGGTGCAGCCACGCCGTACTCGTCGAACAGCGCGTCACAGTAGTACTGCTGATGAAATGCGCACGCGTATCCGTGGATCACCACACCACGCGTGCAGCGCTCATAGGCATTGTGCGCACCCAGGAACGCGGATGCGCGGGAAAGAGGCGGCAAGGTTGGCATGCGGATTCGAGCAGAGGATCGCGTCAGGCTGGAACGCGCCAGCCTGACTGTCAAGCCGCAGCCAATGTTCCCGCGCTACGGCGCGTCGGGTGGCGCTGCCGAAGCTGCAGCGGCGGGCACAGCCGGCCGGCTAGCGGGCTGTCCAGCCGCCATCCACCGGAAGCGCGGTCCCCGTGATCTGGGCGGCAGCGTCGGACGCCAGGAAGGCAACCATGTCTCCCAGCTGGTCGGGCGTCACGAACTGCAACGTGGGCTGTTTCTCGGCCAGCAACGCGCGAGCGGCAGACTCCTGATCCGTTCCGTCCCGCTCCGCCAACGCCGTGATCTGTTGCTCGACCAGCGCAGTTCGCACCCAGCCTGGGCAGATGGCATTGGCCGTGATGCCCGTACCCGCGGTTTCCAGTGCCGTCGCCTTGGTGAAGCCCACCACGCCGTGCTTGGCCGCTACGTAGGCAGACTTGTTCACCGACGCGACCAGTCCATGCACCGATGCGATGTTGATGATGCGGCCAGCCCCTTGCTGCTTCATGTAGGGCACGGCAGCCGCCGTGGCATGGAACACCGCCGATAGATTCAGCGCCAGGATCGCATCCCACTTGTCTACGGGAAACGCCTCGATCGACGCGGTGTGCTGGATGCCCGCATTGTTCACCAGGATGTCGATGCGCCCCATCGTCTCAACGGCATGGGCGATCATGTCCCGCACCGCCTCACCACGCGAAAGGTCGGCGCCGTCATGCGCCACCCGTACGCCACACTCGGCCGCCAGGCCGGAACGGATGCGTTCGATCTCCGCCGCATCGCCAAATCCATTCAGCACGATATCGGCCCCCTGACGCGCGAGCGCGATGGCAATGCCAAGACCGATACCGCTGGTGGAGCCGGTGACCACCGCGACTTTTCCAGTGAACATGAGCGAGATTCCATCGGGCATAAGTCGTTAGTGTAGCGACACCCGCGGTCTTGGCTGAGTCAAGGCCAAGGGGAGCCAGACATGCTCGGGACCTTCACATGGCGCCATTCGTTGGCGCTGCCGTCTGATCAACCCCGTCCGTCATATGCCTGCACGATCAACGGCTTGACCTGATCGAGATCCGCAAAGCTGGCGATGGACACCTCCAGATCGCCCGTCCCCCAGTGACCGAACGTACGGGCATCGCGCATGTTCGACGCCAGCGGCATGAGCGGGTCCGGGTCCACATGCAGGAACAGCAGCAGCCGGCTGCGCTGCGGCACTACCGTGGCGAAGTTCTTCAGGCGTTTGAACGCCATGTAGAGCTTCAGTTCCTTGCGCTGGACGTCGTCACCCAACGAAACGATGAAGTCGTCCAACGAACCGATCAGCTCCAGCATGTCCGCGCTCAACAGCGCCATCCACTCGGCGTATGTGCGGTCGGTGGAACTACCCGCAGCACGCACGTTGGCCACCGGTTCCGGCGGTGTCTGCACCGGCGCATCCACGGCACGCGGACGCGCCTTCGAGCGCCCGCTGCTGACGGTATTGATCTGCTCAAGCAGCAGCAGGTCGTCACCAAAGCGACGGTACCGGATCAGCTCCACGCTCTGGTTGATCTGCTGGACTGCGTGCGCATCGAACTTGGTGAAATCGGCCGCGATGCACAGCACGCGTGGCGAGCTCCAGTCGATGCGAGCTGCGGCCTCCATGCCAAGTTTTTCCATTACCTGAAGCTTGAACTCGGCCTGGTGGTCCATCAGCCAATGCAGGTAGTAGAGCCCCTGATTGATCACGTTCTCGCCCACGGACCGCTTGTATTCCAGAATCACCGGGCTGTCGTTTTCATCCAGCCCCAGCGAATCGATGCGACCGCCATGCGCCCTACCCGTCGCGTACTCGGAGGCGACGAAGCGGATACCCAGCATCGGCTGCAGATTGGCTTCGATCAGATGCTGCAGCGGCTTTTCCAGGTCCGATGCCCGACCCTGCAGCTCCGTTGCCAGGCCGTCGGCCACTCTGAACAGCTTGATGTCACTCATGCACGTGATTCCTTTCGGGAAATTGCGAGGTAGCGCACCGGACGATCCCGCGCCACCAACTTCACCATTTCACCTTGATCCCGTGAAAGTGACAAGGGCGCCTTCCGGCGCCCTTGTTGGTTCAACTCATTCCCACTCGATCGTCGCAGGCGGCTTGCCCGAGATGTCATAAACCACGCGCGAGACACCACGCAGCTCATTGATGATCCGGTTGCTCACCGTACCCAGGAAGTCATACGGCAGATGCGCCCAATGCGCCGTCATGAAATCGATGGTCTCCACCGCACGCAGTGCGATCACCCACTCATACGCGCGCGCGTCACCGACCACACCCACCGACTTCACCGGCAGGAACACCGCGAACGCCTGGCTGGTCTTGTCGTACAGGTCGGCCTTGCGCAGTTCGTCGATGAAGATCGCATCGGCCTTGGCCAGCAGTTCGGCGTACTCGCGCTTCACTTCGCCGAGGATGCGCACGCCCAGGCCCGGGCCCGGGAACGGGTGGCGGTAAACCATGCTGCGC
The DNA here is from genome assembly GCF_049310345.1 of Stenotrophomonas sp. GZD-301. NCBI lineage: Bacteria > Pseudomonadati > Pseudomonadota > Gammaproteobacteria > Lysobacterales > Lysobacteraceae > Stenotrophomonas > Stenotrophomonas sp. GZD-301. The sequence continues at coordinate 43,585 of NZ_JBMOWY010000060.1, forward strand.
GGCAGGCCGAGTTCGACGCCGAGGCGACGCACTTCGTCCTTGAACAGCTCGCGCAGCGGCTCGACCAGGCCCAGCTTCATGTGCTCGGGCAGGCCGCCCACGTTGTGGTGGCTCTTGATCACGTGGGCCTTGCCGGTCTTGCTGCCGGCCGACTCGATCACGTCAGGGTAGATGGTGCCCTGCGCCAGCCACTTGGCATTGCTCAGCTTGTTGGACTCTTCGTCGAAGATGTCCACGAACAGGTTGCCGATGATCTTGCGCTTGGCTTCCGGATCGCTCACGCCTTCCAGCTTGCTGAAATAGCGGTCCGCCGCGTTGACGCGGATCACCTTGACGCCCATGTGCTCGGCGAACATCGCCATCACCTGGTCGCCTTCCTGCCAGCGCAGCAGGCCGGTGTCGACGAACACGCAGGTCAGCTTGTCGCCGATGGCCTTGTGCAGCAGCGCGGCCACGACGGATGAATCGACGCCGCCGGACAGGCCGAGGATCACTTCGTCATCGCCCACCAGCTCGCGCACGCGGGCGATCTGGTCGTCGATGATGTTGGCGGCGGTCCACAGGGTTTCGCAGCCGCACACGTCCACCACGAAGCGGCGCAGCAGCGCCTGACCCTGCAGGGTGTGGGTCACTTCCGGGTGGAACTGCACGCCGTACCAGCGCTTCTCTTCGTTGGCCATCGCGGCCACGGGAATGCGGTCGGTCACAGCCGTCACGGTGAAGCCCGGGGGCGCGACCGAGACGTGATCGCCGTGGCTCATCCACACGTTCAACTTCGGCTCGCCGCCGTGGTCGCTCAGCCCCTTGAACAGCGCGTCGGGGTGCACGACGTTGACTTCGGCATGGCCGAACTCGCGCTGGTCGGCCGCTTCGGTGGCGCCACCGAGCTGGGCGGCCAGGGTCTGCATGCCGTAGCAGATGCCGAAGATCGGCAGGCCACTGTCGAATACTTCCTGCGGCGCGGCGGGCGCGCCCGGCAGCGTGGTCGATTCCGGGCCACCGGACAGGATGATGCCCTTGGCACCGAACGCGGCAATCTCGGCCGGGTTGTGGTCCCACGCCCAGATCTCGCAGTACACGCCGAGCTCGCGGATGCGGCGCGCGATCAGCTGGGTGTACTGCGCGCCGAAATCGAGGATGAGGATCTTGTCGTTATGGATGTTGGTCATGGCGCCCGGGCAATGCAGGAGGGAGTACGAAAAACGAAACGGGGGTAGCGGCGGCGGATAGAGAAAGAGGAACGGGAATCAGCTTCCTCGTTCCTCTTTGCGCTTACCGCATCAGGCGCGGTAGTTCGGCGGCTCTTTGGTGATCTGCACGTCGTGGACGTGGCTCTCACGCTGGCCGGCGCCGCTGATCTTGACGAACTTCGGCTTGCTGCGCATGTCCTCGACCGTGCCGCAGCCCACATAGCCCATCGTGGCGCGGAGGCCACCCATCAGCTGATGGATGATGCCGCCAACCGGACCGCGGTACGGCACGCGGCCTTCGATGCCTTCCGGCACCAGCTTGTCGGCGCTGGAGGCGTCCTGGAAGTAGCGGTCCTTGGACCCCTTCTCCATCGCGGCCAGCGAGCCCATGCCACGGTAGCTCTTGTAGGAACGACCCTGGAACAGCTCGGTCTCGCCGGGCGATTCCTCGGTACCGGCGAGCAGGCCGCCGATCATGATGGTCGAGGCGCCGGCAGCCAGTGCCTTGCCGATGTCGCCCGAGTAGCGGATACCGCCATCGGCGATCAGCGGGATGCGGTCCTGCAGCGCTTCGGCGACCAGGTCGATCGCGGTGATCTGCGGCACGCCGACACCGGCGACCACGCGCGTGGTGCAGATCGAGCCCGGGCCGATGCCGACCTTGACCGCGTCCGCACCGCTGTCCAGCAGCGCCAGTGCGGCTTCGCCGGTGCAGATGTTGCCGCCGACGACCTGCACGTTCGGGAAGTTCTTCTTGACCCAGCGCACGCGGTCCAGCACGCCCTGCGAGTGGCCGTGCGCGGTGTCTACCACCAGCACGTCCACGCCGGCAGCGACCAGCGCTTCGACACGGCGATCGGTATCGCCGCCGACGCCCACTGCGGCACCGACCAGCAGACGGGTCGCGGTGTCCTTGGCGGCGTTCGGGTAGTCGGTGTTCTTCTGGATGTCCTTGACGGTGATCAGGCCACGCAGGGCGAAATCATCGTTGACCACCAGGATCTTTTCGATGCGGTTGCGGTGCAGCAGCTGCAGCACTTCATCCGATGCGGCGCCTTCCTTGACCGTGATCAGGCGATCCTTCTTGGTCATGATGTGGCGGACCGGATCGTCCAGCTCGGTCTCGAAGCGCATGTCGCGATGGGTGACGATACCCACCAGCTGGCCACCGCCATCCACCACCGGCACGCCGGAGATGTTGCGCGCCTGGGTCAGCGCCAGCACGTCGCGGATGGTGGTTTCCGGGCCGACCGTGATCGGGTCGCGGATGACGCCGGCTTCGAACTTCTTGACCTGGGCCACTTCGGCGGCCTGCTGTTCGACGGTCAGATTCTTGTGGATGATCCCCATGCCGCCAAGCTGGGCCATCGCGATGGCGAGGCGGGCTTCGGTGACGGTATCCATCGCTGCCGAGAGGATCGGGAGCTTCAGCCGCAGGTCGCGGGTCAGCCGCGTTTCAAGGCTGACATCCTTGGGCAGGATCGTGGAATGTGCGGGGACGAGCGAGACGTCGTCGTAAGTGAGTGCTTCAGCCTGGATGCGCAGCATCGGCATACCCGAGATGTGGGGAAGCGCGACATTTTACCCTTATTTGGGCCCGATGGGCAGGGGGCAGATGCGACGCTGTGTCGCGCCAACGGCAGCCGACCAACGGTCGGCTCTACCGGGATTGCCGCCGCGGACCGTTGGCCGGTAAAGGGCGTCCGGAGATTGGCGCCGCGGCAGGTGCCGACCGTAGGCCGGCACGGACGGTCAGAAGGCCTCAGCCGCCTCGATCGTGTTCTGCATCAGGGTGGCCACGGTCATCGGCCCTACCCCGCCCGGGACCGGGGTGATCCAGCTGGCGCGCTCGGCGGCGGCCTCGAAGCCGACGTCGCCGACCAGGCGGCCGTCGTCCAGGCGGTTGATGCCCACGTCGATCACCACCGCGCCGGGCTTGACCCACTCGCCCGGCACGATGCCCGGGCGGCCCACGGCCACCACCAGGATGTCGGCGTTGCGCACCGACTGCTCCAGCACGTCCTTGGGGGTGAATTTGTGGCAGCTGGTGACCGTGCAGCCAGCGATCAGCAACTCCAGGCCCATCGGGCGGCCGACGTGGTTGCTCACGCCCACGATGGTGGCGTTGCGGCCGCGCACCGGCTGGTCGGTGTGGCCGAGCAGCGTGACGATGCCGCGCGGCGTGCACGGGCGCAGGCCGAACTCGCGCAGGGCCAGGTGACCGACGTTTTCCGGGTGGAAGCCGTCCACGTCCTTGCGCGGGTCGATGCGGTGGATCAGGCGGTTGGCATCGGGGATGCCCGGCAGCGGCAGCTGCACCAGGATGCCGTGGATCTTCGGATCGGCGTTGAGCTGGTCGATCAGGGTCAGCAGCTGGGCTTCGGTGGTCCCGGCCGGCAGGTCGTAGTCGAACGCCTCGATGCCCACCTTCTCGGCGGCCCGGCGCTTGTTGCGCACGTACACGGTCGAGGCCGGGTCGCCCCCGACCAGCACCACCGCCAGGCCGGGCCGGCTGCCACCGGCGGCCAGGCGCGCGTCCACGCGTACCTTGAGGCTGTCCAGCAGGTCTTCGGCGATGCGGCGTCCGTCCAGGATGCGGGCGGAATGGCGGGGGGCGGAATCGTTCATCGAATGCGGGGGCATGGCGGCGGCGGGGAACGTATTGTCCCTGATTTGCCGCGCCCGCGTCGGGGGGGGGGGGGGGGGGGGGGGGGGGGGCGACCCGGGACACACAGTGGCAGCGACGATGCCAACACACAACCTTCCCTTTCTCCCTCCCTCCTCCTCCCCCCCCCCCCCCCCTTTCTCCTCCTCCCCCCCCCCCCCCCCCCCACCACAGGACGCGCATCATTCCTCTTCGGGGACCTCGTCCGCGTTGAGGGTGCGCGCCTTGCGCCTGGGCGCGGTGAACGGTGTCGGCGTGGGCACACCCGGCAGCGCGGTGCCGAACACCATGTGCGCACCGGCGCGCAGATCGCCACCGGCCATCTCCAGCTCGAAACGCTCGGCGTCGCGCTGGCGGATCTGCTCGGCGATGTCGCGCGCATCGTCCTCCTCCGCGCCGAGCTCCACCAGCGCGGCCTGGCCGAACAGCAGCGCCGATTCGAAGGTCTCGCGGATCTGGAAGTCCACGCCGGCATGGATCAGCCGCAGCGAATGTTCACGGTCGAACGAACGCACCAGCAGCTTGGCCTGCGGGAACTGGTGGGCCACCAGCTCGACGATGCGGTCCGCATCCTGCGCGCTGTTCACGCACACCGCAATGGCACGTGCGGTGGCGGCGCCGGACGCGTGCAGCACATCCAGGCGGGTGCCGTCGCCGTAGTAGATCTTGAAGCCGAAGCGCTCTGCGTTGTGGATCATGTCCACGTCGTTGTCGATGATGGTCACGTCCACGTCTCGCGCCAGCAGCGACTGGCTGGCCACCTGGCCGAAGCGGCCAAAGCCGATCAGCAGCACGCTGCCGGACAGGCCGTCGGCCGCTTCCACGCCGTCCATCGACACCGCACGGGCCGGCATCAGCTTGTCGTGCAGCAGCACGAACAACGGGGTGAGCGCCATCGACAGCACCACGATCGCGGTCAGGTTGGCGTTGACTTCCACGCCGATCACGCCGGCGGCGGCGGCGGCCGAGAACAGCACGAAGGCGAACTCGCCGCCCTGCGCCATCACCACGCCACGATCCAGCGCCTGGTGGTGGTCGCTGCCCAGAAGGCGCGCCACGGTGTAGATGCAGACCGCCTTGGCCAGCATCAGCGCCAGCACGCCGGACAGGATCAGCGGCCAGTTGTTGGCCACCACGGTCAGGTCCAGCGCCATGCCGACGCTGAGGAAGAACAGGCCGAGCAGAATGCCGCGGAACGGCTCGATGTCCGCTTCGATCTGATGACGGAAGGTGGATTCGCTGAGCAGCACGCCGGCCAGGAACGCGCCCATCGCCATCGACAGTCCGCCCAGCTGCATCAGCAGCGCCGCGCCCAGCACCACCAGCAGTGCGGCGGCGGTCATCACTTCGCGCGCCTTGGCGGCGGCCAGGATGCGGAACAGCGGATTGAGCAGGAATCGGCCGACCAGCACCAGGCCGATGATCGCACCGGCGGCGATGCCGACGCTGACCCAGCGCGACGCACCGCCCACTTCGGCATGCACCGGCGCCATCAGGGCGACCACGGCCAGCAGCGGCACGATCAGCAGGTCTTCGAACAGCAGGATCGAGACGATTTTCTGTCCCGACGGCAGCGCGATGTCACCGCGTTCGGCCAGCAGCTGCATCACCACCGCGGTGGACGTCAGCACGAAGCCGGCCGCGCCGATGAACGCCACCGGCAGCGGGAAACCGAACAGCATGCAGACGCCGGTGAGGACTGCGCCACACACCACGATCTGCAGCGTGCCCAGTCCAAAAATTTCCTTGCGCAGGCTCCACAGATGCGACGGCCGCATTTCCAGGCCGATCACGAACAGGAACATCACCACGCCCAGTTCGGCGGTATGCAGAATGGCCTTTGGATCGGAGAACCAGCCGAACCCGAACGGACCGATCGCCAGACCGGCGGCGAAGTACCCCAACACCGATCCCAGCCCGAGCCGGCGGAACAGCGGCACCATCACCACCGCCGCGCCGAGCAGCGCGACTACTTTCACCAGCTCACTGGCCCCTGCTTCCACCGCCATGCGGATGTTCCCCGAACTACCTGGATGTTGTCCCCACGATAGGGCAAAGCGTTTGCGGGCAATAGCGCGCGGGCTGCGTTGATTTGTACTGAAAACAGAACAATGCCCCGAGTGGAGGGCGAGATCGTCCTATCGACAGCCGTGCCAGTCGGTTGACCGGCGCTCAGACGCCGCTGCAGAACGCGGCGTAGTCGATGTACCCGGGGAACGTCCGGCCCGGCGCGCACAGCCGGCAGTCCGGGTCCGGTGGCAGCCGCGTTTCGCGGAAGCGCATGGCCAACGCGTCGAACGACAGCAGCCGGCCGACCAGCGGCTCGCCGATGCCCAGCAGCAGCTTCAGGACTTCCGTGGCCTGCAGCAGCCCGACCATGCCTGGCAGTACCCCGAGCACGCCGGCCTCGGCGCAGTTCGGGGCGAATTCCGGCGGCGGCGGCTCCGGGAACAGGCAGCGATAGCACGGTGCCACGCCCCGCTGGCGCCCCGCATCGAACACGCTGACCTGGCCGGTGAAGCGCTCCACCGCGCCGTAGACCAGCGGGATGCCGTGGCGGATGCAGGCATCGTTGAGCAGGTAGCGCAGTGGGAAATTGTCCGAACCGTCCAGCACCACGTCCACGCCTTCCAGCAGCGCATCGATGGTGTCCGAGGCGACCCGTACCTGCACCGCCTCCACGTCGAGAGGCGGATTGAGCGCGAGCAGGCGCTCCCGCGCGGACAGCACCTTGGGCGTGCCGACGCTGGCATCGGTATGCAGGATCTGCCGGTGCAGGTTGCTGCGCTCGACCACGTCGTCGTCGGCGATGCGCAGGTGGCCTACCCCGGCGGCGGCCAGGTAGAAGCTGGCCGGCGCGCCCAGGCCGCCGGCACCCAGCACAAGGACGCGCGACGCCAGCAGCCTGCGCTGCCCGTCGACGCCCACCTGCGGCAACAACAGGTGGCGCGAATAGCGCTCGTTGAAATCGCGCTCGGCATCGCTCTGCAGCGGCTGCACCAGCGGCAGGCCGGCCGCACGCCAGGCGGCGGTGCCCCCGTGGACAGAGGCGATGCGGGTGTAGCCCAGCCCGGCCAGGGTGGTGGCGACGTCCAGCGAGCGCCGGCCGCTCTGGCAGATCAGCACGACCTCGCGGTCGAGTGCCGGCAGGTGCGTGGCCGGTGCGCTCTGAAGGTCGCCCCGGGCGATGCCAAGCGCGCCTTCGGCCATGCCGCCGGCACGTTCATGCGCGTCGCGGACGTCGATCAACAGGGCGCCGTGGGCGAGGCGTGCGCGGGCCTCGGCGGGAGACAGCTCGGGGATGCTCATGCGTGCATTATCGCGCAGACATCCGGGTTGAACCGGCTGGGTGGGTTGCCGGCCAGCGGCCGGCACTGCATGGCGGGATGATTGCCGCGTCTGCAATGCAGAAGAGCCGGCTTTCGCCGGCTCTTCGTTGTCTTACTTGCCCTTGACGTGCTTGATCAGGCGCCGCTTGCGCTTGACCTGACGTTCGGTGAGCACGTTCTTCTTGCCTTCGTACGGGTTGGTACCCTCGCGGAAGATGAACTGCACCGGCGTGCCGACGAGCTTGAAGCGCTTCCGGAAGAAGTTCTCCAGGTAGCGCTTGTACGACTCCGGCAGATCCTTCAGGCGCGTACCGTGCACGATGAAGGTCGGCGGATTGGAGCCGCCCGGATGCACGTAGCGCAGCTTGGAGACGTGGCCACGGATCGCCGGCGGCGGGTTGGTCTCGTAGGCCATCTCCAGCGCCTTGTTGACTTCGCTGGTGCTGAACTCGTGCGTGGCCGAGGCATGCGCGGCGTGGATGCAACGGAACAGCTCGCGCAGCCCCGAGCCATGCTTGGCCGAGATGCGCACCACTTCGGCCCACGGCACGAAACCCAGCTTGCGCGACACCAGCGCTTCGGCCTGCTCGCGCTGGTAGACGGTCAGCCCGTCCCACTTGTTGATCGCCACCACCAGCGCACGACCGGCATCGAGCACCGCACCGAGGACGCTGGCGTCCTGGTCGGTCACGCCTTCAGCCGCGTCCAGCATCAGCACGGCCACCTGGCACTGCTCGATCGCCTGCAGCGTCTTGATCACGCTGAACTTCTCGACCACCTCTTCCACGCGCGCCTTGCGGCGCAGGCCAGCGGTGTCGATCAGACGGTACTCGCGACCATCGCGCTCCATGTCCACCGCGATCGAATCGCGGGTGGTTCCGGGCACTTCGGACGCAATCATGCGCTCCTCGCCCAGCAGGCGATTGACCAGCGTCGACTTGCCCACGTTCGGGCGGCCAACGAAGGCGATGCGGATGCGGTTCGGATCGTTGTCGAGCGTTTCGGTGGTGCCTTCCTCCGGCAGCCGCTCGACCACTTCATCGAGCAGATCGTCCAGACCCTGGCGATGCGCGGCCGACACGGTCAGCATCTCGCTGAAGCCGTAGCGGGCGAACTCAGAACGCACCGTGTCCTCGTGCGTACCGTCGATCTTGTTGATCAGCAGCAGCGTCGGACGCGACAACTTGCGCAGCCAGGACAGGATCTCGTCGTCCAGGGCCGATGCGCCTTCACGGGCATCGACCACGAACAGGATCAGGTCCGCCTCGGCGGCGGCAGCGCGGGCCTGGCGGGCGGTAGCACCGGCCAGACCTTCTTCTTCACCGGCGATACCACCGGTATCGACCACCAGGAACGGGTGGTCTTCATTCAGACGACAAACACCGTAATTACGGTCCCGGGTCACGCCGGGCTGGTCATGGACCAGCGCGTCGCGCGTACGGGTAAACGCATTGAACAGCGTGGACTTGCCGACATTCGGCCGTCCAACCAGGGCGACCAAGGGCAGCATCGCGGTAACTCCTTATTGTGCCAACCGGAATGCGGTCAGCTTTCCATCAACGTTCTGCACCAGCAGAATCCCATCGGCAGCTACCGGCTGCGCCAGCAGGGCGTCGCCGCCACTCTTGGCGCGCGCCGCGAACTCACCATTGTCGGTACGCAGCCAGTGCAGGTACCCCTTGTAGTCACCGACCACAACGTAATCGCCCTGCACGACCGGACCGGTCAGCGAGCGACGCGCCAGGCCGGTCTGCGACCACATGGCCGAGCCACTGGCCTTGTCCAGACCGAACACGCCGCCCTTGTTGTCGGAGACGAACACATTGCCCGAGGTCACGGCCAGGCTGCCAGCGCCACCGTGATCGCGCGACCACAGCGGACGGCCCGTCGGGCCTTCGATCGCCATCGTCTGGTTCTTGAAGCTGTTCACGAACAGGGTGTTGCCGTCCAGCACCGGGGCGCCGTCGACGTCGGCCATGCGCTCCAGCTCGGTACGGCCTTCCGGGGTACCGACCATCTGGTCCCACACGGTGCGGCCGTCCTGCATGGCCAGTGCCGCCACGCTGCCGTCATCGTTGCCGATGAACAGCACGCCCGGACCCACCACCACCGGCGCGTTGCCACGCACGGTCAGGGCCGGCAGCTCACGCGGGTTGAACCAGCGCTGGGTACCGTTGCCGGCATCCAGGGCGGTCACGCGGCCATCGTTGCTGCGCACGAACACCATGCCCTGGCCCACGGCCGGGGCGGAAATCACTTCACCGGGCACCTTGGCGCGCCACTTCTCGCTGCCGTCGTTGGCATCCAGCGCGATCACCTGGCCGTCCAGCGTGCCGATCACCACCAGGCCTTCGCCAACGCCCGGGCCGCCGGACAGGCGCAGCTTGGGCTTCTTCTTTTCCTTGGCCGGCTCGTAGGTCCAGACCTTCTTGCCGGTCTGCAGGTCGATGGCATGCACGCCACCGGCAATCGCAGCGGCGTAGACACGGCCATCGGCAACCACCGGACCCTGGCGCACGCCGATGCGCTTCTCGCCCTTGCCGACGTTGACCGACCACAGCTTGTCGACCTTGACGGTCGGCTCGAATTTCACCAGCTCCGCCGGCTCCAGCGCCTTCTTGGCCGCCGCGTCCTTGCCGGCGAACCAGCCCTTGACGGTGGAGCAGCCCGACAGGGCCACGCCCAGCAGGACCACCGTGGCAACGCGCTTGATCATGACCATCTGGTTCATTACACCGACTCCGCAGGATCGGTGACGGTGCCACCGGCATCCATCACTTTGGTTTCCAGCAGACGCCGCTGCGGCGCTGCCACGTCCAGCGTCTTGAGCGCCTTCTCATACTGTTCGCGGGCGGCATCACGCTTGCCCTGCGCCATCAGCGCATCGCCGTGGATCTCGAGGCTGGCGCTGTCGGCTGCGGTACCCAGCAGCTTGATCGCGTCATCGCTCTTGCCCGTGGCGACCAGCAGGCGTGCGACGCGCTGATCGATCACCGGCTTGAACTCGCCCTCGGCAGTGATCCCGCGCAGGGTCGCCAGCGCGGCCTCGTCCTTGCCCGCATCCACCTGCGCCTTGGCCAGCTGCAACGCCGCCAGGTCCGCATAGATGTTGGCCTTGCCGCCTTCAAGCGCCTTCACGCCCTTGGCCGCCTCGTCCAGATTCATCTCTTCCAGGCTCTTGAGCACGGCCTGGTAAGCGACGTTGGCATCGGCCAGCGAGTTGCTGTGCCGGGCCTGCCATTCGGTCCAGCCCCAGATGCCGGTAATCGCAATGGCGACACCGGCCAGGATGCTGAGACCATTCTTCCGCAGCCAGCCGCGGACGCGTTCACTTTGTTCGTGCTCGTCGAGCAGATCGTCGATCGCCATGCGTACTCTCGCCCCGCCCGTCAGGAGGAGCTATTTGAATTGGATTGGGAACGCGACTCAGTGTGAAACCGGAGCCACGGAGCCGTCAGAGGATACCGTAAAGCGTGCCACGTTGGCTCGCTGGTACGGCGAAAGGTCGACGATAGTGCCGCCCTGCTGAACCTCGACCGCCGACGCATTGCCCAGCACCATGCGGCCCACCTGGCCCGGCGTGAAGCTGCGGGTTTCGCCGGACTTCACCAGCGCCTTCTCGACGGTGGTGCCATCGGGAGCGGCAATATCGACCCAGCTGTCGCCCTTGAACTGCAGGTTCAACGCGCCGGCCGGCATGGCCGTACTGGCCGGACGCGGCACGGGGGTCAGCGATGCCAGATACGGCGCTGCCGGCTTGGGCGGCTCCGAACTGACCGGGGCCGGCGCGGCAGGCGGCGTATCGCCCCCTGCCACGGGAACCGCTGCGGGAATGACATCCAGCGAGGCGGTATTGGGGGTGTTGGCAGTCCCGTCGAAATGGCCGCGGGTGGCGAACCACACCGGCACGGCCAGCACGGCGGTGATGCCGACATAGAGCGCGCGGCGACCGAGGCTCTCGGCGATCCGGCGCGCCCGCGGGGTATGTGTGTGGCTGACCAGCTGCGGCGGCACCACCGGCCCGATATGGGCCTGTTCGAGCAGGTCGGTGATGTCGACCTTGAGCAAACGGGCGTAGCTGCGCAGCTGGCCGCGGACGAACACCGGCGCGCCCAGGCGCTGCCACTGTTCCTCTTCGAGCGACCGCACCACCTGCACCGGCATGCGAAGCTGCTGACCCACCGATTCGAGCGTCAGTCCGGCCGCTTCGCGCGCCTGGCGGAGTCGAGCTCCGGACCCGGTCACGGTGTCGAAAGCGTTCACAGTCTGGTCATCAATCACAATGCTTCAACCCCGGGGATTAGGAGCCGCATCCTGCGGAAATTCGTTGCGAATTCGCTGCAGATAACGACTGGATGCCGCGTTGTCGCCAAGCTGCACCTCGATTTGTGAGGCAAGTTGTAACACGGAACGTGTGGCCGGTGCAGCCGCAAGACGCCGTTGCGAGAAGGCCCGGGCCTCGAAAAAGCGCCCCTGGGCGAACTCGCTGCGGGCCATCGACTCCAGCGCATAGGCGTTGGTCGGCTCCAGCTGTACCGCAGCGCGCAGGTCGCGCTCGGCGCGTTCGGGCTGCCCGGCATCCAGTGCGCATCCCCCGGCGTTGGCCAGTGCCGACGCCGGCGTGGCATACCCGGGGGCGCTCAGGGCGCGGTCGAACCACTCCAGCGCGGCGGCAGGCTGGCCGTGGGTGCACAGCCAGGCGCCATAGTTGTTCAGGACATCACCGCGACTGGGCGCGACATCGGCGGCCTTGCGGTAGTGGGTGCCCGCCGCGACGTCATCGCCCCGGCTGCTGGCGATCTGGGCCAGCAGCATGTAGGCCTCGGGCCGCGTCGCATCGATCTTCACCGCGGCCCGGGCCTTCTTGGCCGCCACATCCAGGCCGCCGGCACGCAGCGCCTCGGACGCCAGGACGACCTGGTCCTGGTAGCCCACCCGCTGCCGCGTGGCCGGGTCATCGCGGACCTCGTACACCGGCGCGACGGGCAACTGCCCGGCCGGGTGTCTGACGCCATGTCTGCCACAGCCGGCCATTGCCAGCACGCAGAGAACAACGGCTGGCAATCGGCAATCAGGCAGCGGCATCCCGGTCTTTCCCGTCCTGCAGCAATGTCTTGTTGAATTCGGCCTGGCGGCGCGTGCGATCCATGACCTGCCCCTTGAGCTGGCCACAGGCGGCATCGATGTCGTCGCCGCGGGTACGCCTGACCATCGTCAGCACCTGGGCATCGAGCAGGATCTTCTGGAACGCGCGGATCTCCGTATCGCCGGAGCGCTCGTAGCGGGTACCCGGGAACGGATTGAACGGAATCAGGTTGACCTTGCCCGCATGCGAGGTCTGCACGGCGTTGTCGAACTGCCGCATCAGCCGCGCCAACTGACGCGCATGCTCGGGCTGGTCGTTGATGCCCTTCATCAGGGTGTATTCGAACGTCACCGACTCACGCCGCTTGTTGGCGCGCAGGTAACGCGCGCAGGACGCCATCAGGTCAACGATCGGGTACTTCTTGTTGAGCGGCACCAGCGTCTCGCGCAGCGCATCGTTCGGCGCATGCAGCGACACCGCCAGCGACACATCGCTTTCGGCCGACAGGCGGTCGATCTGCGGCACCAGGCCGGAGGTCGACAGGGTCACGCGCTTGTTGGCCAGGCCATAGCCCAGATCGTCGCGCATCACGCTCATGGCGCGCACGACGTTGTCGAAATTCATCAACGGCTCGCCCATGCCCATCATCACCACGTTGGTGAGACGACGCTGCTTGTGCGGGATGTTGCCCAGGTGGCGTGCCGCGACCCACACCTGGCCGATGATCTCGGCGGTGGACAGGTTGCGGTTGAAGCCCTGGGTGGCGGTCGAACAGAAGGTGCAGTTCAGCGCGCAGCCGACCTGCGAAGACACGCACAGCGTGCCGCGGTTCTTGTCCGGGATGTACACCGCTTCGATGGCGTTCTTGCCATCGGTGCCCATCGCCAGCAGCCACTTGTGGGTGCCATCGGCGGACGGCTTGTCGAACACGATGTTGGGAACGCGGACCTCGGCATGCTGCTGCAGCTTGGCGCGCAGCGCCTTGCCCAGGTCGGTCATCTGATCGAAATCGGTGACGTAGTGGTGGTGGATCCACTTCATCACCTGATGGGCGCGGTAGCGCGCTTCGCCGAGAGTCTCGGCGAAGAAGCGCTCCAGACCCTCGCGATCGAGGTCGAGCAGGTTCTGCTTGGCCACAGCCGGACCCGGGACGAGTACGGATGGGATGGCGGTGGGCTGTACGACCTCGTTCACGGCATCACTCTCAGCGCGAAACGACTTCGGTGGCGGCGAAGAAGTAGGCGATTTCGATCGCGGCGTTCTCGACCGAGTCCGAGCCGTGGGCGGCATTGGCATCGATGGATTCGGCGAAGTCGGCGCGGATGGTGCCCGCAGCGGCTTCCTTCGGATTGGTGGCGCCCAGCAGGTCGCGGTGGGCCAGCACGGCGTTGTCGCCTTCCAGGGCCTGGATCATCACCGGGCCGGAGATCATGAACTCGACCAGCGCGTTGAAGAACGGACGCTCGCGGTGCACGGCGTAGAAGCCTTCGGCTTCACGGCGCGACAGCTGCTTGTACTTGGCAGCCACGACCTTCAGGCCGGCCTTTTCGAAGCGGGCGTAGATTTCACCGATGACGTTCTTGGCGACGGCGTCCGGCTTGATGATGGAAAGGGTGCGCTCCAGCGCCATGGGAAGTACTCCGTTGGGCGGGCCACTGATCGGCCCGAGGTTAGCATGAAAAAAACCCGCGTCAAAACGCGGGCTTAGCCTGATATACGTGAGGCGATTCTAACGTGTAACCCGACGGCGCGGTAGTGCCGGCCCCTGCCCGGCCATCCCAGCAGCGCCAAGGCAGGCGCCCCCGTTCAGCTCCTCGACGGCCCCGCCCCGCGACCGGACGCCCCCGGGCCTGGATGAACGAATCCCCCACCCTGTTGTGCGCCGCACAATGCCAGCGCGCGGCCACAGGTCTAGTATCAAACAATCGTTTGATTGAACCTGCCCGCCTCATGGCCAAACCCGCTCACTTCTCCACCAAGGACCGCATTCTCGGCGCTGCCGAGGAGCTGTTCGCCCAGCACGGTTTTGCCGGCACGTCGCTGCGCCAGGTCACCAGCCAGGCCGACGTCAACATCGCTGCGGTCAATTACCACTTCGGCTCCAAGGAGAACCTGGTCAACGAGGTGTTCCGCCGCCGCATGGACGAGATGACCGCCGCCCGCCTGGCCCAGCTGGACGCGGCGCGGCGCGAGTCCCCCGGTGAACTGCGCCCGGTGCTGGCCGCCTTCGTCGAACCGGCCCTGGCGATGGCCCAGGACCGCCAGACCGGCGGCGCCTTCGTGCGCGTGATCGCCCGGGCCTACGCCGAGAAGAACGACAACCTGCGCAAATTCCTCTCCGACCACTACGGTCACGTCCTGCGCGACTTCGGCAAGGCGATTGCCGCCTGCGTGCCGGGGCTGAGCAAGGAAGAGCTGTATTGGCGGCTGGACTTCCTGGCCGGGTCGCTGACCTACGCGATGGCCGACTTCGGCCTGATCAAGCGACCCGCCGGTGTCACCGAAGCCGCGCATCGTGCCCATGCGGCACGCGAACTGATCCACTTCGCCGAAGCCGGGTTCCGCGCCAGCGCAACCAGCGACGCTTCGTCGACGCCCCTTTCCACCCCGTAGAGCCGGGCGCTACCCGGCTGCCAGACCAACAAAGGCATAACGACATGTCCAATTCCCTGCTAGTCCGCCGCGCCGCCGTGCTGGGTGCCGGTGTCATGGGTGCCCAGATCGCGGCCCACCTGACCAACGCCGGCGTCGATACCGTGCTCTTCGACCTGCCTGCCAAGGAAGGTCCGGCCGATGGCATCGTGCTCAAAGCCATCGCCAACCTGGGCAAGCTCAGCCCTGCCCCGCTCGCCAGCAAGTCCTACGCCGAGGCGATCACCCCGGCCAACTATGAAACCGGCCTGGAGCAGCTGCGCGGCTGCGATCTGATCATCGAAGCCATCGCCGAGCGCATGGACTGGAAGCAGGACCTGTACAAGAAGATCGCCCCGTTCGTGGCCGATCACGCCGTGCTGGCCTCCAACACCTCCGGCCTGGGCATCAACAAGCTCGCCGATGTGCTGCCCGAGCAGCTGCGTCACCGCTTCTGCGGCGTGCACTTCTTCAACCCGCCGCGCTACATGCACCTGGCCGAACTGATCCCGGCACGCGGTACCGACGCGGCCGTGCTCGAAGGCCTGGAAGCGTTCCTGGTCACCACCCTGGGCAAGGGTGTGGTGTACGCCAAGGACACCCCGAACTTCATCGGCAACCGCATCGGCGTGTTCTCGATCCTGTCGACCATCCACCACACCCAGCAGTTCGGCCTGGGCTTCGACGAAGTGGACGGCCTGACCGGCCCGCTGGTCGGCCGCCCGAAGTCGGCCACCTACCGCACCTCCGACGTGGTGGGCCTGGATACGATGGCGCACGTGATCAAGACGATGGGCGACACCCTGCCCAACGATCCGTGGCACCAGTACTTCACCTCGCCCAAGTGGCTGGACGCGCTGATCGCCAAGGGCGCGCTGGGCCAGAAGACCGGTGCCGGCATCTTCCGCAAGGTCGGCAAGGACATCGTGGTGCTGGACCTGGAGAAGCAGGACTACCGCGCCGCCGACCGCACTGCCGCGCCGGAAGTGGTCGAGATCCTGAAGATCCGCAACCCGGCCGAGAAGTTCGCCAAGCTGCGCGAAAGCCAGCATCCGCAGGCACAGTTCCTGTGGGCGACCTTCCGCGACCTGTTCCACTACAGCGCCTACCACCTGGCCGACATCGCCGAGACCGCGCGCGACGTCGACCTGGCCATCCGCTGGGGCTACGGCTGGTCGCTCGGCCCGTTCGAGACCTGGCAGGCCGCCGGCTGGAAGCAGGTGGCGCAGTGGATCGCCGATGACATCGTCGCCGGCAAGAGCATGAGCAATGCGCCGCTGCCGGACTGGGTGTTCGATGGCCGCGATGGCGTGCACGCTGCTGAAGGCAGCTACAGCCCCTCGCGCAACGCCAAACTGCCGCGCTCGTCGCTGCCGGTGTACCAGCGCCAGCGCTTCCCGGACCCGCTGCTGGGCGAAACCTTCAGCCCGGGCGAGACCGTGTTCGAGAACGACGGCGTGCGCATGTGGCACGACGGCGACGGCATCGCCGTGGTCAGCTTCAAGACCAAGATGAACACCGTGTCCGACCACGTGCTGGATGGCCTGCAGGAAGCCATCAAGCGCGCCGAGAAGGACTTCAAGGGCCTGGTGATCTGGCAGCAGAAGGAACCCTTCTCCGCCGGTGCCGATCTGGCCGGTGCGCTCGGCCTGCTGCAGGCCGGCAAGGTCGACCAGTTCGAGGAAATGGTGCACAACTTCCAGCGCACCAGCCAGGCGATCAAGTACTCGCTGGTGCCGGTGGTGACGGCCGTGCGTGGGCTTGCGCTGGGCGGCGGCTGCGAGTTCCAGATGCACAGCGCCAAGAGCGTGGCGGCACTGGAAAGCTACATCGGCCTGGTCGAAGCGGGCGTGGGCCTGCTGCCGGCCGGCGGTGGCCTGAAGGAACTGGCGGTGCGTGCCTCGCAGGCGGCCGGTCCGGGCGGCGATGTGTTCGCCGAGCTGAAGAAGACCTTCGAAACCGTGGCGATGGCCAAGGTCTCCAACTCGGCGGTCAACGCCAAGGAACTGGGCCTGATGCGCGCCACCGACAAGGTGGTCTTCAACAGTTATGAAGCGCTGTACATCGCCAAGGCCGAAGTGCAGGCGCTGGCCGAAGGCGGCTACCGTCCGCCGATGCCGGCCCGCCGCATCCAGGTCGCCGGCGACGTCGGCATCGCCACCTTCAAGATGATGCTGGTCAACATGCTCGAAGGCCGTTTCATCAGCCCGTACGACTACGAGATCGCCGTGCGCATCGCCACCGTGCTGTGCGGTGGCGAAGTGGATCGCGGCACGCTGGTGGACGAAGAGTGGCTGCTGACCCTGGAGCGCAAGCACTTCGTCGAACTGGCCCAGCAGGAAAAGACCCAGGCCCGCATCGCGCACATGCTGAAGACCGGCAAGCCGCTGCGCAATTGATGGCTCACCCCTGCCTACGGTGGGTGCCGACTCCGGTCGGCACTCCGGCTAAAAATTTCGAGAGATCACTGCAATGACCAAGCAAATCCAGGACGCCTACATCGTCGCCGCCACCCGTACCCCGGTCGGCAAGGCGCCCAAGGGCGTGTTCCGCAATACCCGTCCGGACGACATGCTCGCCCATGTGCTCAAGTCCGTGGTCGCGCAGGCGCCGGGCATCGACGTCAACCGCATCGATGACGCCATCATCGGCTGCGCGATGCCGGAAGCCGAGCAGGGCATGAACGTGGCGCGCATCGGCGTGCTGCTGGCCGGCCTGCCGGACACCATCGCCGCGCAGACGGTCAACCGCTTCTGCTCCTCCGGCCTGCAGGCCGTGGCGATGGCTGCCGACCAGATCCGCCTGGGCAACGCCGACCTGATGCTGGCCGGCGGTACCGAGTCGATGTCGATGGTGCCGATGATGGGCAACAAGATCGCGATGGCACCGAGCGTGTTCGACAACGATCACGTCGCCATCGCCTACGGCATGGGCATCACCGCCGAGAAGGTCGCCGAGGAATGGAAGGTCTCGCGTGAGGAGCAGGACGCCTTCGCCCTCGCCTCGCACCAGAAGGCCATCGCCGCGATCCAGAACGGCGACTTCAAGGACGAGATCAGCCCCTACGATGTGCGCACCCGCCAGCCCGACCTGGCCGATGGCCGTCGCATCATCACCCGCGACCGCATCGTCGACACCGACGAAGGCCCGCGCCTGGATTCGTCGGCCGAAGGGCTGGCCAAGCTGCGCCCGGTGTTCCGCAACGGCCAGTTCGGCGGCACCGTCACTGCCGGTAACTCCTCGCAGATGAGCGACGGCGCCGGCGCGGTGCTGCTGGCCTCCGAGCAGGCGGTCAAGGACTACGGCCTGACGCCGCTGGCCCGCTTTGTGAGCTTCTCGGTCGCCGGCGTGCGACCGGAAGTGATGGGCATCGGCCCGATCGCCGCGATTCCGAAAGCCCTCAAGCAGGCGGGCCTGACCCAGGACCAGCTGGACTGGATCGAGCTCAACGAAGCGTTCGCCGCGCAGTCCCTGGCGGTCATCCGCGACTGCGGCCTGGACCCGTCCAAGGTCAACCCGCTGGGCGGCGCCATCGCCCTCGGCCACCCGCTGGGCGCCACCGGTGCGATCCGTACCGCCACCCTGCTGCACGGCCTGCGCCGTCGCCAGCAGAAGTACGGCATGGTCACCATGTGCATCGGCACCGGCATGGGTGCAGCGGGCATCTTCGAATCGCTGTAATGCCGGGCGTTGCCCGATAGAACGGAAAAGGGCAGCCGCGAGGCTGCCCTTTTTTGTTGGGTTTGCGTACCGACCAACGGTCGGTACCTACCGGGTTGCTGCGTACCGACCAACGGTCGGTACCTACCGGGTTGCTGCGTACCGACCAACGGTCGGTACCTACCGGATCGCCGCGTACCGACCAACGGTCGGTACCTGCCGGGTCAGCCGTCGGCGAGCGCCTTCTTGAGCATCTCGCGGGCGGGGCCGGCCAGCTTCTCGTTGTTCAGCGCAAAGCGGATGGTGGCCTCGACCAGACCCAGATGGGTGCCGCAGTCGAAACGGGTGCCCTCGAAGCGGTATGCATCCACGCGCTCGGTCTTGAGCAGTTCGGCGATGGCGTCGGTCAGCTGGATCTCGCCGCCGGCACCGGTGCCGGTGGATTCAAGCAGGTCGAAGATCGCCGGGCTCAGCACATAACGGCCGACCACAGCCAGATCGCTGGGCGCGTCCTCGGGCTTGGGCTTCTCCACGATTGCGCTGATGCGCCCCTGGCGGCCGTCGAACGCGTCGGTCGCCACGATGCCGTAGCTGCCGGTCTTGTCGCGGGGAACGTCTTCCACGGCGATGATGCTGGCGCCGCTGGCCTGGTTGGCGTCGGCCATCTGCTTGAGCGCACCATCGCCGCGGTTCCAGATCAGGTCGTCGGGCAGCAGCACGGCGAACGGTTCGTCACCGACGATGGCCTTGGCGCACAGCACCGCGTGGCCCAGGCCGAGGGCCTCCGCCTGGGTGACGAAGATCGCCCGCACGCCGTTGGGCAGCACGTGCCGGACCAGCTCCAGCTGCTCCTTCTTGCCGGCGCGCTCGAGCTTCTGCTCCAGTTCGTAGGCCTTGTCGAAGTAGTCGGCCACCGCATGCTTGTAGCGGTTGGTGATGAAGATCAGGGTGTCGCACCCTGCTTCGATCGCTTCGTCGACCGCGTACTGGATCAGCGGCCGATCAATGATCGGCAGCATCTCCTTGGGAACGGTCTTGGTCGCCGGCAGAAACCGGGTACCCAGACCCGCTACCGGGAATACCGCCTTGCGAATGCGCTTGTTGCTCATCAGTGCCTGTTGGCCTCTCGTGCGGGGAACGGCAGCACTGTAGCGGAGGTGACGTTATCGTCCTGTGGCAATGGCGAGAACTCGGGCATGGTCGCAAACAGGATGCTGTTGATCGCATCGGTGTCGTAGGTGGCGATGGCCTCCCGCAGCTTGGGCACGTTCCCCAGCACCTGCTCGCGGGCGAAGCTGCGCACCCCGGCTTCGAGGATCTTGGGATGCGCCGTCGGGCGATAGTCCTCGTCCGAGTAGAACAGCGTCTCGTGCAGCTTCTCGCCCGGGCGCAGCCCGGTGTAGATGATCGCGATGTCCTTGTACGGCTGCTTGCCGGCCAGGCGGATCATCTGCTCGGCCAGCACGCGGATCGGCACCGGCTCGCCCATGTCCAGGGTGTAGATCGCACCATGCGACGCCGATGCGGCGGCCTGCAGGATCAACTGGCAGGCCTCGGGAATGGTCATGAAGTAACGCGTGACTTCCGGATCGGTCACGGTCACCGGTCCGCCCTTGAGGATCTGCTCGCGGAACACCGGGACCACACTGCCGGCCGAGGCCAGCACGTTGCCGAAGCGCACGGTCACGAAACGCGTGTGGTTGGTCTTCTGGTCCAGGCTCTGGCAGATCATCTCGGCGTAGCGCTTGCTGGCGCCCAGCGCGTTGACCGGATCGACCGCCTTGTCGGTGGAGATGAACACGAAGTGCTCGATGCGTGCTTCGACGCAGGCGCGTGCCACCGTTTCGGTGGACAGGATGTTGTTGCGCACCGCCTCGCGCAGCTGCCGCTCGAGTACCGGCACCTGCTTGTAGGCGGCGGCATGGAACACGGCGTCCACGCGCGACAGCGACAGGGCATGCCGGACCACCGCCGGATCGCCGCAGTCGCCCAGCACGGCTTCCACCTCCAGATCGGGGAAGCTGCGCTTGAGCTCGGCCTCGATGGTCAGCAGCAGCAGTTCGCTCATCTCCAGCAGGACAATGCGGCCGGCGCCGTGGCGGGCGCACTGACGGCACAGTTCCGAGCCGATCGAGCCGCCCGCGCCGGTCACCAGTACGGTGCGACCGCCCAGCCAGCCGCGGATCAGCGACCAGTCCGGCAGGATCGGCTTGCGACCGAGCAGATCTTCGATCGCCACCTCCTTGAGCTGGCCTGGCAACGAATGGCCCAGCAGGATGTCGTTGAGCTTGGGCACCATGCGGAACGGCACACCGGTGCTTTCGCACAGCGCGACCACGCGCTGCATGCCGACCGCATCCAATGAGGGAATGGCGATCACCAGCAGCTTGGCCGCGGTTTCGCGGACCACGGCGGGCGCATCGTCCAGCGTACCGAGGATCGGCAGGCCCTGCAGCTTGGCGCCCTGCAGGTGTGGCGCGTCATCGAGCAGCCCGACCGGATGAAAGTCACCGGACCGGCGCAGGTCGCGCACCAGCGCTTCGGCGGCCTGGCCGGCACCCAGGATCAGCACGCGGCGCGCGCTCGCGTCCGACTGCAACGCCTGGTAGTCCTTCCATGCGCGGTACAGAAGGCGTGGCGCCCCCAGCAGGGCGGACAGAGCGAACGGATAGATCACCAGCACCGACATCGGCACGCCGTTGAAGCGCTTGTAGGCCAGCGCCACCACGATCGCCAGCAGGCCGATGAAGCTGGCCTTGAAGATGTTGAGCAGGTCGGCCACGCTGGCAAAGCGCCAGAGACCGCGATACAGGCCCACGCGCCAGAACACCACGGCCTGGATGACCAACACCAGCGAGGTGTCGATGTTCCACAACGGCAGGGACGGTGCATCGGGAAGCATGGAGTAACGGCCGGCGTGCAGCAGCTGCCAACAGGCCCAAACCATGAACAGATCATGGGCAACGATGGCGGCTCGCGGAATCAAGCCGGTAAAACGGTCCTGCCAAGGCGTCATAAAAAGCACAATCCTTCTAGAAGCGCATTCCCTTGCGCAGGAGTAGCCAAAGGCCGGTCGCGAGGGTCATCCACGCGACAGCCACGGCAGCCTCCCACCTCGGCTGCAAATGTGTGCAAGCATTAAACACCGCGACACTGAATAAACCAAAAACAAAGTACATACCGGTCGTGAAACTGTGGCTTGCGCCACTTTTCACCATCCGCTGGTACAGGTGCTGTGTGTGGGGTTGCGTCCAACGCTGCCCGGACAGCATGCGCGAC
This sequence comes from Stenotrophomonas sp. GZD-301, assembly GCF_049310345.1. NCBI lineage: Bacteria > Pseudomonadati > Pseudomonadota > Gammaproteobacteria > Lysobacterales > Lysobacteraceae > Stenotrophomonas > Stenotrophomonas sp. GZD-301. The sequence continues at coordinate 65,425 of NZ_JBMOWY010000060.1, forward strand.
AACAGTGTGAAGCCAGCGTCCACAAGGAAGGCGGTCAACGGCACCAGCAGCAGCATCCACTGGATGTCGGTGACCACGCTGGTCAGGCACACCAGTGCCGCGATCGCATAGCCAAGCGCGCCGCTGCCGACATCGCCCATGAAGATGCGTGCCTGCGGGAAATTGAACGGCAGGAAGCCCAGGCACGCCAGGCCAAGCACCACCCCGGCCAGGCCATAGGGCGACGGCAGCACGAGCGCAAAGGCCATCGCGGCCAGGATCGCCTGTGTGGTGGCAATGCCATTGATCCCATCCATGAAATTCCAGATGTTGATCAATGACACGGTAAACAGCAGGGCCAGGACCGACTGCACCGGATTGCCCGTGAACTGCCAGACCAGGCCGGCCAGCAGCGCGGACGCGACCAGGTGCACCAGCAGGCGGCGCAGCGCGGGCAACGGGTGGTGGTCGTCCCACCAGCCGATGCCGGCCACCATCGCCAGCCCGATGGCGAACACCAGCAGGGCCGTGCCCGCCGACGGCCAGATCAGCGCCGCCGCCAGACAGGCCAGCAGCAGTGTGGCCACGATCGCGATGCCGCCGCCGCGCGGCGTGGCAACGCCGTGGCTGCGGCGCTCGCCCGGCTGGTCCATCAGGTTGCGACGCAGGGCATACCGGCGCGCGCACCAGGTCAGCGCGGCCGAGAGGGCCATGAACGCGACCAGGTCGACCAGCCAGATCCAGGGCATCGACACTTACAGCACCGCGTAGTTCAGCAGCGGCTTGACCGTACCCCACTCCTTGCAGCTGGGGCATTGCCAGTGGTGCGTCCGCGCGCCGAAGCCGCAGCGCGTGCAGCGGTAGGCCGGATTGCGGACCAGCAACTGGTCGGTGATGTGTTTGAGGTCATGCAGCGTGGCCGTCGCATCGGCCCCGTCCGCCAGGGTGAGATCGATCAGTGCCGACTCGCCGCGGACCGACGGGCGGTCCTTGAGCTGGCGGCCCAGGTAGGCACGCGCGGGCGCCACGCCTTCCTGCTCTTCCATCAGCTGGGTCAGCGCCAGTACCGGGGCAATGCCGCGGTAGTGCTCGGTCATCTCCGACAGGAACGCTCGCGCACCGGCCAGATCGCCGACCTTGCGGTAGTTCTGCATCAGCGCCGGCAACAGCTCGGGAAGGTAGTCCGGGTCGTTGCGCGCAGCACGCTCGAACGCCCTGACCGCTGCTTCGTGATGCCCGACATCGGACTCCAGGCGGCCTTCGATGATGCCCGCACGCACCGACATGGCGTCGGCCTGGTAGGCGCGCGCAATGGCTGCCCGTGCATCGTCGACGCGGTCGGCCCCACGGTAGCGTTCGGCCAGCTCGCACTCGAACTGGCCGATCAGCTTGCCCATCGGCTCACCGGTGACTTCCTCGAAGCGGCTGGCGTTGTCGATCGCCTTTTCCCAGTCGCGCTCGGCCTGGTAGATGCCGATCAGGTGCTTGAGCGCCTGCGGGGCGCGCTGGTCGATCTGGGCCAGTTCGGTGAACACGGTTTCGGCGCGATCGAGCAGGCCGGACTTCATGTAGTCCTCGCCGAGGGCAAGCAGCGCCTGTACCCGCTGGGCGTCGCTGAGGTCACTGCGGTTGACCAGGCCCTGGTGCAGGCGGATCGCACGGTCGACCTCGCCACGGCGGCGGAACAGGTGGCCCAACGCGACCTGGGTCTCGAAGGTTTCCTTGTCCAGCTCGGCGATGTGCAGGAACAGTTCGATCGCCTTGTCCGGCTGCTCATTGAGCAGATAGTTCAGGCCACGGAAGTAGGTGCTGGACAGCCGGCTGACCTGGTTGTCGCCATGACGCTGGCCACCGCGCCGGCCGATCACCCAGCCCGACAGCGCCGCCAACGGCAGACACAGGAAAAACCAGAACCACTCGGAGACAAATTCCATCGGCGCTCAGCGTCCGTCGAAAGGAGAAGAAGAAGGGGGTGTGGCGACCACCACGGGGGCGGCCTTCTGCGCCTTGCGCAGTTTGGAATACAGCGGGATGACCATGCTCGCCAGGACCAGGGCACCCCCGATCAGGGCACCGGACAGCAGCGAGATGATGATGGCCAGGCCGGTAGTGGTAGCGATCTGGGTAAAGCCCAGGCTGATGGCGATCGGCTGCGAGTTGAGCGCGCCGACGATGAGCCCGACCACCAGAACCGCCAGCAGGACGAGTAGACGTACGACGTTCATGCACCAGCTCCAGTTCCGGAAGGCTTCAAGAGTAGCGGACTAACACTCCGCTCTACCAGCCGACGCGGCGGATTCATGCGTCCGGGATGCGGACGCGACGGCTCAGGCAGGATCGCTTTCCAGCGGTACGACGGCGCTGACGCGCTCGCGCAATTCCTTGCCCGGCTTGAAATGCGGGACATGCTTGCCCGGCAATGCCACCGACTCCCCCGTCTTGGGGTTGCGCCCGAGGCGCGGTGGCCGGTAGTGCAACGAAAAACTGCCGAACCCGCGGATCTCGATGCGATCACCGCCGGCCAGCGCCCCACCCATCATTTCCAGCAACGACTTTACCGCCAGATCGACATCGTCCGACTTCAGATGCGCCTGTCGGCGCGCCAGGATTTCGATCAGCTCGGATTTGGTCATTACGGGCTCTTGGGGAGGAAACCAGACCCTGAAACGGCCCGGACAAAAGTCCGGGCCGTCCAGGAAACGACTGCTACGGGTAAGGCCGATTACTCGGACTTGTTGCCGTTCAGCTGTGCACGCAGCAGCGCGCCGAGCTGGGTGGTGCCGCTGGACGCCGAAGAGGACTGGTATTCCTCCAGCACTTCGCGCATTTCTGCGTCGTCCTTGGCCTTGATCGACAGCTGCAGGGTACGGCCCTTGCGGTCCATGCCCACGAACTTGGCTTCGACCTTGTCGCCGACCTTCAGGAACTGGGTCGCGTCGTCAACGCGCTCGTTCGCAACGTCGCGAGCGGACACGTAGCCTTCGATGCCGTCAGCCAGTTCGATGGTAGCGCCCTTGGCGTCCACTTCCTTGACCACGCCTTCGACCTTGGAACCCTTCGGATTGGCAGCCATGTACTGGCCGAACGGATCCTGCTCCAGCTGCTTGACGCCCAGGCTGATGCGCTCGCGTTCCGGATCGACGGCCAGGACCACTGCGTCCAGGGTGTCGCCCTTCTTGAAGTTGCGGACCACGTCTTCGCCGGTGGTGTTCCAGCTGATGTCCGACAGGTGCACCAGGCCATCGATACCGCCGTCCAGGCCGATGAAGATGCCGAAGTCGGTGATCGACTTGATCTGGCCCGACACCTTGTCGCCCTTCTTGTGGATGGCAGCGAAGGTTTCCCACGGATTGGCGGCAACCTGCTTCATGCCCAGCGAGATGCGGCGACGCTCCTCGTCGACGTCCAGGACCATGACTTCAACTTCGTCACCGACCTGCACAACCTTGGACGGGTTGACGTTCTTGTTGGTCCAATCCATCTCGGAGACGTGCACCAGACCTTCGACGCCCGGCTCGATCTCGACGAATGCGCCGTAATCGGTGACGTTGGAGACCTTGCCGAAGACGCGGCTGTTGGCCGGGTAACGACGGGCGATGTTGTCCCACGGATCCTCGCCCAGCTGCTTCAGACCCAGCGAAACGCGGTTGCGCTCGCGGTCGAACTTCAGCACGCGGACGTCCAGCTCGTCGCCGACGTTCACGACTTCGGACGGGTGGCGCACGCGCTTCCAGGCCATGTCGGTGATGTGCAGCAGGCCGTCGATACCGCCCAGGTCCACGAACGCGCCGTAATCGGTCAGGTTCTTGACGACACCCTTCAGGATCGCGCCTTCCTGCAGCTTGTCCATCAGCTGCTCGCGCTCTTCCGAGTGCTCGCTTTCGACGACTGCACGACGCGAGACCACGACGTTGTTACGCTTGCGGTCCAGCTTGATGAGCTTGAATTCCAGCTCCTTGCCTTCCAGGTAGGCCGGGTCGCGCACCGGGCGCACATCCACCAGCGAACCGGGCAGGAACGCGCGGACATCCTTGATGTCCACGGTGAAACCACCCTTGACCTTGCCGCTGATGCGGCCGGTGATGGTTTCGTTCTTTTCCAACGCTTCTTCCAGCTCGTCCCACACCATCGCGCGCTTGGCCTTCTCGCGCGACAGGACGGTTTCACCGAAGCCGTTCTCGATCGAGTCGAGGGCGACCTTGACGACGTCGCCTTCGGCAACATCGATCTCGCCAGCGTCGTTACGGAACTGCTCGATCGGCACGATGCCTTCGGACTTCAGGCCGGCGTTGATCACCACGACGTCGCCGCGGACTTCAACGACAACACCGCTGACGATGGCGCCCGGCTTCAGCTTGGCCAGATTGGCCTGACTGGCTTCGAACAGTTCGGCAAATGATTCGGTCATTAGATTTACTCTGTTGGACACATGGGCATTGGTCCCCGCAAGGGTTCCGTTTACTGCCCGCCTGTTGGTCGACCCCGGAAACGCAGGTCGTGTGTTAAGTAGGAAAACCGCCACGCATCATTGCGGGACGGAGCTGTTGTTGCCTTGCAGTGGTGCGACTGCCGTCGATGGACTGACGGCCCTCCTTACAACGGATCAGGCACCCGAAACCGGAAGCAGATCCAGTACCTTGGCAACGACGGCGTCGATGCCGATACCACTGGTGTCGATGATGACGGCATCGTCTGCCGGCTTCAGGGGCGCCACTGTGCGCTGTGCATCACGGGCGTCGCGGGCCATGATCTCGCGCAGGAGGTCTTCAAAGTTAACAGAAACCCCCTTGTCTTTCAACTGCTTATGCCGCCGCTCCGCCCGCTCCTCGGCGCTGGCGGTCAAAAACACCTTGAATGGGGCATCCGGGAAGATGACGGTGCCCATGTCACGGCCGTCGGCAACCAGACCGGGCTCAATCCTGAATGCGCGCTGGCGCTCTTTCAGGGCCGCGCGGACCTCCGGGATGGCCGCGATGGCCGATGCCAGGGCGCCGGTGGTCTCCAGGCGCAGCTCGTCGGTGGCGTCGGTGTCGTTGACCAGCACGCGCAGCCCGCCATCGGCCGATTCGACGAAGCGGACATGGGTATCAAAGGTGCAGCGGACCAGCGCGGAGGCGTCTGAGGTGTCGATATCGGCCCAGCTGGCGGCCACGCCCACGGCGCGGTACAGAGCGCCCGAATCGAGGTAATGCCAGCCCAGTCGGCGTGCGACAATGCGGCTGACGGTCCCCTTGCCGGCCCCGGACGGGCCGTCGATGGTGAGCACGGAAGGAAGCTGATTCATGGGTTTCCCGGTGATTTTGACGGGCCATTCTAGCCCCTGCCCGGGCCCGCTCGAGACCTTTTTCGTGCAACCACTTGAAAGGATGGAAAAAAGACCGGTAGAATGGCGGGCTTGAACGAGCGTCACCTGCCGATTGTCATCTGCATATCGCGGCCGCGCTCCAACCGAATCCAACGTTTACGCCGAGGTATGCAATGAAAGTCCTGTCTTCCCTGAAGTCGGCCAAGTCCCGTCACCGTGACTGCAAGGTCGTTCGCCGCCGTGGCAAGATCTTCGTGATCTGCAAGTCGAACCCGCGTTTCAAGGCTCGCCAGCGCTGAGCCGAAGGGAGTCGCGCCCATACGGGTCGCGATCTGCCTGAACAAAAAGCCGCCTCCGGGCGGTTTTTTGTTGCCGTTTTTGCTGTAATCGGCGGGTAGGTCACGGCCGCTGGCCGGGACACCTTCTTTTTTCTTGACCACTGGGGAGTAGATCGAGATGAAACGTTACCTGACCACCCTGCCGCTGCTGGCCCTGCTGGCCTGTTCCAGCGTCCATGCCGACACCCTGCTGATCGACCGCAGCCGCGAAAAGCCCGCCGTGGCCCTGCCCGTGCGCGGCCAGAGCATGCAGCAGGTGCAGTCGCAGTTCGGCGACCCGGGCGAACGCCTGGAGCCGCGCGGCGGGCAGAAGCGCCAGTGGCCGACCATCCACCGCTGGGTGTACCCGCAGTTCACCGTCTACTTCGAGAAGCAGAAGGTGATCGACGTGGTCGCCAACCAGGCCGATGCCAACGAGATCGGGCCCAAGCCGGCGATCCGCTGACCCCTCCTATCGCCTGCCACCCGGCGGGCCATCGCACCGAGATCATGAACGACACGCTCCGTTTTCCGGCCGAATGGGACTCCCAGTCCGCCATCCTGATTGCCTGGCCCCACGCCGACACCGACTGGGCCGACCGCCTGGGTGACGTCGAGGACACCTACATCGCCCTGGTGGCGGCCATCACCCGTTTCCAGCCGGTGGTGATCATCGTTGCCGACGATGATCTGGAGGCCTACGCCGACGCGCGCCTGCGCTCCAACCGCATCGACATGGACCGCGTCCGGTTCGTCACCGCGCAGTACGACGACACCTGGCTGCGCGACTCCGGCCCGATCACGCTGAAGCGCGCCGACGGCGGCTTCCGCCTGCTCGATTTCCGCTTCACCGGCTGGGGCGGCAAGTTCGACGCCAGCCTGGACGATCAGCTGGTCGGCGTGCTGCACGCCGCCGGGCTGTTCGCCAATGCGGAACTGCAGAGCATTCCGTTCGCGCTGGAAGGCGGCGGCATCGAAACCGATGGCGCCGGCACGCTGCTGACCACCTGGCAGTGCCTGCACGAGCGCCATCCGGATCGTGACCGCGCCTCGCTGAGCGCCGATCTGGCGACCTGGCTGGCGCAGGACCGGGTGCTGTGGCTGGACCACGGTTATCTGGAAGGCGACGACACCGACGCCCACATCGATACCCTGGCCCGCTTCGCCTCGGTGGACAGCATCGTCTACCAGGCCTGTGATGCCAGCAGCGACTCGCACTTCGCCGAACTGCAGGCGATGGGCAATGAACTGGCCGCGCTGCGCACCGCCGACGGCGCGCCGTACCGCCTGTTCCCGCTGCCGTGGGCACAGCCGGTCATCGACGACGGCCGCCGCTTGGCGGCGTCGTACGCGAACTACCTGATCCTCAACGGCGCGGTGCTGATGCCGGCCTATGGCGACGTCGCCGACGAGGCCGCCCGCGCGGTGCTGGCGCAGGCGTACCCGGACCGCGAGATCGTGCCGGTCCCCTGCCGCTCGCTGATCTGGCAGAACGGCAGCCTGCATTGCATCACCATGCAGCTGCCTGCAGGCCTGCTGGCGGCGTAAGAAACTCGGCCGTCTGCGGCTCCCTGGCGCCGGGCTTTGCCCGGCGCATTTGGTTTTGGGCGAACAGCCTCTGGGTCCTACGTGGTCCGGGCTGGCCCGGCGGGGGCGGGTTTTCGGGACACGCCGTGAATACGTCCGTGTAGGCTCGTAGAAAACATCCATGTTTTCTACGGTCCCGAAAACCCGCC